>CBFDBS010000062.1:0-10645 GCA_965603105.1 uncultured bacterium | reverse complement strand
AAAAAGGGCCCGGCTGTAGAATTCTGCATGAAATTCCCCTTAAAACAGGAGGAATTCGCTGAAATCATTGACTAGATTTTATAATCTGATATTATATTTTTTTCTTTCACCCTTTGGAGGTGAGTATGAATATTGGTGTGATTAACGAAAGTTCTAAAATTGAAAACAGAACCGCTTTGACTCCGAGCAGTGTGTCTTTATTGGTCGAGAGAGGGTATCTTGTCTATATTCAGGCCGGCGCGGGCTTGAAATCCGGATACTCCAATGACGAGTATTCTTCCCAGGGGGCGCACATCGTTTTCACCAAGGAAGAGGTCTTCGGCCGTTCCGATGTGGTGCTCAACATCTCTCCTTTGGATGAAGAAGAATGCCGGCTGGTAAAAAAGAACCAGATTCTGTTCGGTTTTCACCACTTGGCCGTTGCCCAGAAGAGAAAAGTTGAAGAATTGCTGAGTAAAAATGTCAGCATGATCGGTTATGAAATCGTCCAGGACGATAATATGAGTCTGCCATTCCTCGAGAGTCTGAGCGAGATCGCCGGGCAGATGTGTCTTGTGATTTCAGGCCACTACCTTCAAACCAGCCAATCCGGAAGAGGCCTTGTCATCGGCGGAGTCGTCAGTGTCCCCCCGGCTACAGCAGTCATTATTGGAAGCGGTATCCTTGCCCGCTCAGCCATCAGAGCTTTAATCGGGGCGGGCGCCCATACAATCGCTCTGGGCACGAGAATGAACAGGCTTCGAGAGCTTGAGGAGATGACCTCAGGACGAGTCATCACCCTCTTTGCCAGCAAGTACAATCTGGCCCGCATGGTGAAAGTAGCCGATATCCTCATCGGTGCAGTCCTGCGTCCCGGGGAGAGAGCTCCGGTCATGATCACCAAAGAGATGGTCAAATCCATGAAGAAAGGTTCGGTGATTATCGATTTGGCCATCGACCAAGGCGGTTGTATCGAAACCAGCCGCCCCACCACTCTTGAACAGCCCACTTATGAAGAAGAGGGAGTTATCCATTTTTGTGTTCCCAACATCACGTCGACGGTGAGCCGGACATCCTCGAAAGTCCTTTCCAACCTTGTCACTCCTTATGTGATCGAAATCGCCCAAGCGGGAATCGAAAGAGCTCTGGAGCAAAATCCTTCTCTGGAAAGAGGAGTTTATATCCATAAGGGGAAAATCATCAAGAAAAACATAGCTGAAAGATTTGGTATTACTGCATAAGGAAGTGTGTGTGTAAAATGAATGATGAAAAACTCGACAAAGTGTTGACTGACACCCGGACCCAACAGAAGGATCTAATCCACATCCTGCACTTGATTCAGTCGGAATTCGGCTATATTCCGCCTGAAGCCGTCGGGGCTGTTTCCGAACATCTGAGAATTTCCGAGAGTGAAATCTATGGTGTTCTGACTTTCTACAATGCTTTCAGTCTTACACCGAAGGGCGAATTTACGATTACGGTCTGTCTAGGAACAGCCTGCCATGTGAGAGGCGGCCCGCAGATTGTGGAAGAAATGGAGAGAAAGCTGGATGTGAAAGTGGGGGAAACGACACCCGATGAGAAATTCACACTGGAAACCGTCAACTGCCTCGGCTGCTGTGCCATTGGACCGGTGGTGGTGGTCAATCAGAAATACTATTCCCATATCACACTGAACAAAATCGATTCTATACTCAAAGAGTACAGAGAGGATGAGTAACCGCCATGGAGAGAATCAATCATCCCAATCAACTTTATGACTGGAAAAGCGAAATCCTTGCCAACCGGCCGCCCTTCCATAAAACAGTCGTCATCTCATCGGGAACCTGTGGCCAGGCCAGCGGTTCTCTGCCTGTCATTGATACATTCAGAAAAGAAATAAAAAGACGGAACATCCAGAATCAGGTGGGAATTAAAATAACAGGTTGTCATGGTTTCTGTGAATTGGAACCAAATGTGGTCATCTATCCTGACGAAATATTTTACAAGAATCTTAAACCCGAAGATGTCCCTACAATTGTGGAAGAGACTCTCCTCAACAATAAAAGAATAGACTCGCTGGTCTATGAGGTTGCCAAGACGAAGGAGAGAATTTTCGAACAGAAAAACATCCCGTTTTACAGAAAACAGTTGAGGTTATTGACGGAGAACAACTTTCAAATCGATCCCACGGAAATCGAAGACTATGTGGCTTTAGAAGGGTACCAGGCGTTGAGCAAAGCCCTATTCAATATGACCTCTGAAGAAGTCATCGAAGAGATTCTGAATTCCGGTTTGAGAGGACGGGGTGGAGCCGGATTCCCCACGGGAAGAAAATGGATCATCTGCCGCCGCGAGGAAGGAGATGAAAAATTCATCATCTGCAATGCCGATGAGGGCGATCCCGGTGCCTATATGGACAGGAGTTTACTGGAGGGAAATCCACACAGTGTCCTTGAGGGGATGATCATCGGAGCCTATGCCATCGGAGCCTCAGAAGGATTCATCTATGTGCGGATGGAATATCCACTGGCTGTCAAACACATTCTCAACGCCATCGAGCAGGCCAGAAAAGTCGGCTTCCTGGGAAAGTCTATCATGGGGTCCGAATTTGAATTCGATATCCACGTCATAGAAGGAGCGGGTGCCTTTGTCTCGGGAGAGGAAACATCACTTATGGCATCGATTGAGGGACGGAGAGCCTTTCCCAGACAGAGACCTCCCTTCCCGGCCCAAGAAGGCTTATGGGGCAAACCCACCAATATCAACAATGTCGAAACTTGGGCAAATGTTCCTCCCATCATCAGGAATGGATCTGAATGGTATTCTCAAATCGGAACCAAAGGGAGTAAAGGAACGAAGATTTTTTCACTGGTCGGAAAAATCAATAATACGGGACTGGTGGAAGTTCCCATGGGAATAACACTGAAGGAAATCATTTACGATATCGGCGGCGGGATCAAAGACGGCAAGAAGTTCAAAGCCGTTCAGACCGGAGGCCCGTCCGGAGGTTGCATCCCGAAGGAAAAACTGGACCTGTCCATCGACTATGACACGCTGGCCAAAGCCGGTTCGATCATGGGATCGGGCGGAATGATCGTCATGGATGAGAACACGTGCATGGTCGATATCGCCAAATATTTTCTAACGTTCACGCAAGAAGAATCTTGCGGAAAATGTGTTCCCTGTCGTATCGGGACGCGACAGCTTTATGCGATTCTCAACCGTATCACCAAGGGGCAAGGGGAAGAGGAAGATATAAAAAGGCTGGAAGTCCTCTCCAAGACGATCAAATCGGGCGCGCTCTGCGGTTTGGGGCAAACAGCTCCCAATCCGATCCTGACCACTTTGCGCTACTTTCGCGAAGAGTATGAAATCCATATCCGCGACAAGAGCTGTCCGGCCCTTGCCTGTAAAGATTTAATTGTCTATTTCATCGAACCTAAAAAATGTGTGGGCTGTCTTCTCTGCCTTAAAAATTGTCCGGTCAACGCGATTTCCGGAGAGCGGAAAAAAGTTCATGTTATCGACCAGGAACTGTGCATAAAATGTGGAGCCTGCGCAGATGTGTGTCCGCCGAAAGTGAACGCCGTTTCCAAATATACGGGTGCAAAAAAAGAAAAACTTTTAAAAAAGACAGCTAAATAAGACTTCTTCTAAAAGAGAAAAAAAATGAAATGTGTATTGAACGGGAAAAAAGTCGAACTCCAGAGCAAAAAGACGATCCTTGAAGCCGCCAGAGAAAACGGAATCTCTATTCCATCTCTCTGTGATTTTCATCGGTTGAGCCCATTCTCAGGCTGCCGCTTGTGTCTTGTCGAGATCGAAGGCCGCCGGGGGTATGTTCCCTCCTGCAGCACCTTTGTTGAAGAGGAAATGGTCATAAAGACGGACTCTCCCCAATTGAAGAAGTTAAGGCGTCAGATTTTGGAACTCATTCTATCTGAACATCCAAGTTCCTGCCTCATCTGTTCGGAAAAAAAACACTGCGACGATAAGAAAGCAACGATCAGGAAGGTGGGAGAGACAACAGGCTGTGTGCTCTGTCCGAATAACGGCAGGTGTGAACTCCAAGATGTGGTCGGAGCATTAGAAGTGGATAAAATTGAATTTCCGGCTGTCTACAGAAATATCGAGATCAGGAAAGACGATCCATTTTTCGACCGCAATTACAACCTGTGCATTCTCTGCGGCCGTTGTGTACGGATGTGTCATGAGGTAAGAGGCGCTTCAGTCATTTCTTTTGTTCACCGGGGTTCGCAGGAAGTCATCGGGACGGTTTTCGACAAACCTCTCCTCGATACGGGGTGCCAGTTCTGCGGTGCCTGCGTCGATGTCTGTCCAACCGGTGCTTTGACGGAAAGAGCCATCAAATACGAAACACTTCCCGAAGAAAGCAAACGGACCATCTGTCCCTTGTGCGGGATTGGATGCACCTTGGATGTGGAAGTGAGAGACGGCAGGATCATCAGTTCTCGCCCCTCCCCGGATTCACCTGTCAATAAGGGACAGGGATGTGTGAAAGGCCGCTTCATCGTCAAAGATGCCGTCCATTCCTCAAAGAGAATCGCTCGCCCCATGATTCGAAAGGGCAAGGAGCTCGAAGAGGTCGGTTGGAATGAGGCCTTGGATTTTGTCGCCCGGAAACTCAAGCCTTTCAAAGGGCGGGAGATCGCAGTGGTCGATTCACCGCATTTGAGCATCGAAGATATCTATATCGGAAGGAAGTTTGCCCAAGAAGTTCTTAAAACACAGAATGTGGCCTCCTCTCCGGATTCGGCCAGTCATTCCATTCACTCCTGTCTGGTCGACCGGCCGGACTTTTCAACGCCTTTAAATTTTAAAGTTGAAGACATCGCCCATGCCGACACCGTCGTTCTTATCGGTTCTGATTTGACGGCGACCCATCCAATCGTCTGGCTTGAGACGCTTCAAGCTGTCCGGAACGGAGGCAAGCTGATTGTCATCAATCCCATAGAATTTCCATTGACCCGGCATGCGGCCAACTGGCTGCGCTGCAAGCCCGGGACGGAAATGTTTGTCATAGGATATCTGGCGAAAATTCTTTCCGAAGAGGATGAATTTTTCAATACGGCAGAGAGGGAAGGGGGCAACCTTTTCTTAAAGTCGCTTCAGGCCTTGTCTCTAAGTGAGGTCAAATCTCTGACAGGGATGGAAGAATCGGAGTTGAGGAAAGTCTCTCTCTGTTTGACGGGAGGCAGGTCGGTTGTCTTTCTTGTCGGTTCTGAATTTGCTTGCGGGCAATATGGGAATGAAGGTGTTCTTTCCCTTCAAAATCTGGCCATGATGACGTCCGGGCGGATTTTTCCCCTGGGCCTGGAAAACAATCAGCGAGGGCTTTTTGAATTGAACAGGGCGGCTCAGAAGAAAAATATGAATCTGTTTTCTATTTTCCAATCAATGGCTGCGGGCCGGATCAAGGCTCTCTATCTGACCGGCGCGTTCCCTTGGCCCCAGAAAACGAAGATCGATTTTTTCGTTTTTCAAGGGAATTATAGTTATGAGGCCGTCCAAAAGGCCGATGCCGTCCTTCCCGCTGCGACGTTCGCCGAAACCAAAGGAACTTGTGTCAATATTGAAGGCAGGGTTCAATTCTTCGATGCCGTTATAGAACCGGTGGCTGAAGCTAAACCGGATTGGTGGATCCTGTCCCAGATTGCTCAACGTATGAAAGCAGAGGGCTTTGCCTTTAGGAGTGTTTCGGACATAGCCAAGGAGATCAAGAAGAATGTTGCCGGTTTCAAAGAGATCTCCTGGAAGGATTTGGAATCCGGAAAGGAAGTTTTCGTCAAGGACAACGGGAAAAAGAGCACGGATTTCTTTCCGGTCGAGTTTCCTCCGTCGGTTCCGGTGCCGACAAATAAATATCCCCTGCTGATGCTCAATGGGGACAACCTGGATGTCTACAGGAATCTAACGCTCAGCGATGATGCCCAAGGATTGGAAAGACTCAGGAATCCGAGATGGATTCTCATCAACTCCGAAGATGCCGCCAAGGCCGGAGTGAAGAACGGCGAAACTATCGAGGTTTTTTCGGAATGGGGTGGATTCTCAGGGCAGGCCAAGGTTACATCCAGGATTTCCCCGGGAATTCTACGGGCAAGTTTCGCCTGGCATGAAGATCCGAATGTCTTCGCGGCCGGACTATCCTCCGGCGGTTCCGAAGGAATCGAATCCATCCGAGTGCTGCTTGTGAAAATAAAACGAGGAAAATGATGTCAAAAATTCTACAAAGAAAGCGATTGGTTCCGAATATTCATCTTCTCGAAATAGAGGCCCCCGAGATTGCCCGGAAGTGCCGGCCCGGTCAGTTTGTGATCATCATGCCCGATGAGTTCGGAGAAAGGATCCCTCTGACAATCGGCGATTGGGACGTAGAGAAAGGCTCTGTCACGGTAGTCTTTATGGTGGTCGGAACATCCACTCATAAGCTTTCTCTTTTCAAAGAAGGGGACGAGGTCCCCATTTTTGTCGGGCCTTTGGGCAAGGCATCACAGATCGAGAAATTCGGAACGGTTGTTTGTACCGGGGGATGTTTCGGGATTTCGGCGATCTACCCTATTGTCCGAGCATTGAAGGAGGCTGGAAATAGAGTGATCACTTTGATGGATGTCAAGGCCAACTATCTTGCCTACTGGGAAGAAAAGCTGACTGCGGTCAGCGATCAGTTCCTCGTGTCGTCGAGAGACAATTATTACAACTGTAAAGACTACATCCCAACCGTTCTCAAAGATATCCTGAAGAAAGAGAAAGTCGAAAGAATCATTTCAATCGGCTGCACTTATTTGATGTACGCATGTTCCCAGGCTTCCCTGTCCAAAGGGATAAAGACGATGGTCAGTCTGAATCCCATCATGGTCGATGGGACGGGAATGTGCGGTGCCTGCCGAGTGACGGTGGACGGAAAAACAAAATTTGCCTGTGTCGATGGACCGGATTTTGACGGACATCTCGTCGATTGGGAAGAACTCTTTACGCGAAGGAAATCTTATTTCGATGATGAAATCCAATCTCTCTGTTACTGGGAAAGAAAAAACTTTCCTTAGAGGTCAAAGAGGATAGAGTGAACGATGAGTGAAAACAAAAAGCAAATCCCCCAGGAGCTTAAAGAGAAACTCCGAGAGGGGTTCAACCTGGAATGGAGGAAGGAGCTGCGCAAATCCATTCCTGTCAAAGACAGGATGAAGCTCCCCCGTAAAAAGATGCCTGAAAGGAACCCTGAAGTTCGGAATACTGATTTCTCCGAGGTCAACCAGGGCCTGAATGCAAAGATGGCCCAGGAGGAAGCGCGGCGCTGTATGGATTGTGCCAATCCCCAGTGTGTGATGGGATGTCCGGTGGGTATCGATATTCCCATGTTCATCAAGCTGATTGAAATTGGGGATTTCACCAAGAGCATTCGAGCACTGAAAGAGACAAACAGCCTGCCCGCAATCTGCGGACGCGTCTGTCCTCAGGAGACACAGTGTGAAGATGTGTGTACAATGAAAAAGGCGACGGGCACGCCGGTAGCGATCGGTAATCTGGAACGGTTCGCGGCCGATTTCGAGCGTGAACAGGGAGAAATGTTTATCCCTCAACTGCCTCGGCCAACAGGGAAAAAGGTGGCTATCCTTGGAGCCGGGCCGGCCGGATTAACCGTGGCCGGAGATTTAGCTCGAAAAGGGCATCAGATCACCATTTTCGAAGCGCTCCATATCGCTGGAGGTGTCCTGGTTTATGGAATTCCTGAATTCCGTCTGCCGAAGAGGATTTTGGAAGGGGAAGTGGATTATCTGAAGAAATTGGGAGTCGAGGTCAAAACGAACTTTGTAGTCGGTAAAACTGCCACTCTTGAGGATTTGAGAAATCAAGGCTATGACGCGTTTTTTGTCGGAACAGGCGCCGGGCTGCCGAATTTTATGAGGATTCCCGGGGAGAACCTGATAGGAGTTTATTCAGCCAACGAATATCTGACTCGTGTCAACCTGATGAAAGCCTACGATTTTCCTCGATATGATACGCCCGTGTTTTTGAGCAAGAATGCCGTCGTTCTCGGCGGCGGCAATGTGGCCATGGATTCGGTCCGGACGGCTAAAAGACTGGGAGCGGAGACGTCGACAATTGTTTACCGCCGTTCCCGTGTCGAGATGCCGGCCAGAGTTGAAGAGGTTCATCACGCGGAGGAAGAGGGAATCAAATTTCACTTTTTAACGACTCCGACTCGTTTCATCGGAGATGACCAAGGCCGCTTGAAGGCTATGGAGTGTCTCAAAATGGAACTGGGGGAGCCTGATTCTTCCGGCCGCCGCCGGCCGATTCCCATCGAAGGCTCCGAGTTCATCATGGACTGTGACATGGTAGTTGTCGCCATCGGAAACAGTCCCAATCCCTTGATCCCCCAAACAACACCTGAATTGAAAGTCGGCAGATGGGGAAATGTCGAGGTCGACTGGGAGACGATGGAAACCAGTATCGATGGCGTCTATGCCGGCGGTGACATCATCCGCGGCGGAGCCACTGTTATCCTGGCCATGGGTGATGCCAGAGTAGCGGCCAATGAGATGGACAAGTATCTGAAGAAAAAAAAGGGCCGGAAAAAGCCATCGAAGAAATCAAAGTAGTAAACTTTTAATAAGACTTTCTCTATTGCAGGAGAGCACAGAGACAGTTAGACAATTGAAAAAGGTGTAATATCGGAGGTTACAGATGCCTTGGGTCGATGATTATAAAAAAAAGTTGGTGACGGCCGAAGAGGCGGTTTCAGTCATAAAAAGTCAAAATCGTGTCTACATAAGCGGAAACGCAGCCACCCCCTTTGTGTTGATGAATGCGCTCGCCGCCAGAAAAGAAAAGCTGGAAGACGTTGAATTGGTGCATGTTCTGCTTATCGGAGAGGACCCGCTTTCCAGTCCGGGGATGGTCGGTCATTTCCGTCACAATTCCTTGTTCGTGGGACCTGCCGACAGGAAAGCGATAAACGAAGGAAGAGCCGACTACATTCCTATCTTTCTCCATCAAATTCCCAATCTATTTTATTCGGATCAGATGCCCCTGGATGTGGCACTCATTCATACATCTCCTCCCGATGAGCACGGCTTTATGAGTCTGGGAGTGGAGGTTCTGGCCTCCAAAGCGGCCCTGGAAACGGCGAAAACGGTCATCGCTCAGGTCAATGAGAAGATGCCGCGTATCCTGGGGGATTCCTTCGTTCATGTTTCAAGAGTGGATAAGGCCGTGGAAATCTCGGAGGAGCTTCCTCAGTTGCACAAGAAACCGTTCACCGAAGTTGAGCGCAGGATCGGTCACTGTATTGCCGATCTCATAGAAGAGGGATCCACGCTGCAGCTTGGGATAGGGGGCATTCCGGATGCGGTTCTCTCGGCCCTGAAAGGCAAGCTGGACCTCGGCGTTCACACCGAGATGGTCTCGGATGGAGTCATGGAGGCTATCGACTCAGGCATCATAACAGGCGCCAAAAAGACCTTCCATCCCAATAAAGTCATCCTCACTTTTATGCTCGGATCTAATCAACTGTATGATTACGCCAATAACAATCCAATTTTTGAGGCCCATCCCACGGATTACACCAATCATCCCTTCAATGTCTCACAGAACGAGAAGATGGTGGCCATCAATTCTGCCATTGAGGTGGACATTACGGGGCAGGTGTGTTCGGACTCCATCGGATCCTATATTTACAGCGGATTCGGTGGGCAGGTGGACTTTATCCGCGGCGCGGCCCATTCCAAAGGAGGAAAACCGATCATCGCTCTGCCGGCGACAGCCAAGGACGGGGAGATGTCGAGAATAGTCCCTTATTTGAAACAAGGGGCAGGCGTAGTCACGACGCGGGCTGACGTTAAATACGTCATCACCGAGTATGGAGTCGCCTACCTTCATGGGAAAAACCTGCAGGAGAGGACCAAAGCTCTGATCAATATCGCTCATCCGAATTTCAGGGATGAATTGATCCACGAAGCCAAAGACAGGAATCTCTTGCGCTGAATCCCGGGAAAACATTGCCAAAAGGGGAGAGAGAGATGAGGCAGCCCAATCTGTATCCTGCGGAAAGGGGGCATATTGGAACGGATGAATCGGGAAAGGGGGATTATTTCGGACCGCTGGTTGTCGCGGGAGTCTATCTTCTCGATGAGCAGCAAGCGGTTCTGCTTGAGCTGGGAATCAAGGACAGCAAACGATTATCCGACAATCGCGTGCGTGATCTTTCCACACTGATCAAAAAAGGATATCCTCATTCTATCGTGGCCATTGGACCGGAGAGATATAACGTCCTCTATTCAAAACTCCAAAATCTGAACAAACTCTTGGCCTGGGCCCATGCCAGAGTCATCGAAAACATATTGGGAGATGTCCCGTGCTCTCTGGCTATAACTGACCAGTTCGGGGATAAACTCTACGTGACGAATGCCTTGATGACCAAGGGAAAGACGATCGAGCTCATCCAAAGACCTAAAGCCGAAGAGGATCTCGCTGTGGCCGCGGCTTCAATTCTGGCCAGGGCGGAATTTTTAAACCGGCTTTTTTTTCTGTCAAGAGATATTGGGATCGATCTGCCCAAAGGCTCATCACCCAGGTCGGAAGAAGTCGGACTCGAATTGGTTAAAAGGCAGGGCCCGCAGGTTCTGGATAGAGTTGCCAAAAGACATTTTAAGCTGACCGACCG
>CBFDBS010000061.1:0-10689 GCA_965603105.1 uncultured bacterium | reverse complement strand
ATTTTTCCAGGTTTTTTTCTTTGTTTCCCCTGAATCCCTGAGCTCTCTCAAAGCGACTTTATGATCCGGATCGATACTGACCGCCTTTTCCAGCTGTTTTCTGGCTTTCACCAGCAATCCCTCTTTCTTGTACAACAATCCAAGTCCGACATACGCTTCTGCGTTCCACTGATCCAAGGCGATCGCCTTCAAGAAATTCTCCTCACTCTTTTTACGCAAAGACGGGATCTTGAGCTGCGTCATAGCAAGGAGCAGGTAGTAGCGGCTCCTGGTTCCGTGGATCCGAACGGCTTCTTCAAGATATCCGAGGGCTTCTTCAAACCGGCCACTATCATACAAGGTTTTCCCCTGCCGGAATTTGACTTCCGCCACCTTCACTCCGTTTCTCTTTTCCTCAGCCAGTGAAATCGGCTCAGGCTTGGCGTCATAGGCAGCCCTTTTTTCATCATCGCTGAGAACCTGATAGGCTTTGGAGATGGCGTCAAAAACTTCATCAACGACACCCTTAATCTCATGAGGAAGGTCACGGTCGAAATGGTCAGGGTGGAATTTTTTTGCCAATCGAAAATAGCTCTTTTTGATCTCTGCCTGACTGGCTGTCGAATCGACTTCAAGAACCTGATAATAATTCATGTCACTCAAGTTCTCGTTTATGGCTAATACATACGCGATGTTTTTCTCTTTGTCACCGATCCCTGAGTCTTTCTCTTCTTCGGACACAGAGTCATTTTCTTCCAGGTCGGAGAAGTCAACCAGCTCCAAACAGTAAAAAAGATAAAGGCTCTTCCAAAACATCTCGGGATCATAATTCAAAGACGCAAGGAGTGCATCGGAACTTTCAACTCCTTTGAACGTTTCCAGCAAACCCCTTTCCTCATCGGTCAGGCGATAGAAAAAACTCTTCGACTTGGGCTTAGGGCGAACCTTTCCAATAAACTTCTTCAATTCAGGAGAATATTTCATTCTCCTGACGCCCTCCTCAATCAAGAGAGGAATATTCAGTTTGGACTTGAAGTTCTGATCGAGAAATTCGGATCTTTCCTCAAAATTGAATTCACCCTCGAAATTGGAAAACATGTTCAGCACGATCTCTCTCATTTGAGCGGTCAGTCCCTCTTGAAAGTCTCTCTCTGAAATCAATCCTTGATTGATCAGGGTCTCACCCAGGCTCTTTTTGGGTTCGAGATAGCTGTCGATATTTTTATACGTTTCTTCTGAAATCTTCCCAAGCCTGAAAAGGACTTCATTCAGCAGTTCCTCGGGACGGTTGGTTCTGGCAAAAACCAGATTCCCATTTTTAAAAAAAAGATACTTCTGGGTATCACCATGAAGGAATATAAGTTGACCCCTTTTGTTCTCAAAGAAAATATCTTTTAAATTTAATCCTATATGATTCATTAGAGTTTCTTACTCTCCAATCAAAAATAGTCAGCTTTTTAAATCACTATTGTACCCATTTGTTTATTAAAAATAAAGAGTCGCCCATATTCTTCGCCCCTTTAATTTTCGCGGGATTTGTGATATTTTTTTTGCATGAGAGTCACTCTGGCCCAAATCTCTCCCCGTCTGGGAGATATCAAGCACAACCTGGACCTTCACCTGAAACACATTGTCCGAGCTAAAAGAAACAATGTCGACCTTCTGATTTTTCCTGAACTCAGCCTTACCGGCTACACGCTTAAAGACCTCACCCAGGAAGTCGCCATCAATCCACTCAAAGATCCTGGATTTCAAAAAATAAAAAAACTCAGCCAGGGAATTTCCCTGGTTTTCGGTTTAGTCGAAGAAAGCGACGATGGATTGATCTATAATTCTTCGGTATTCCTTTCCGAAGGGGAGATATGTCATATCCACCGCAAGGTTTTCCTGCCGACCTACGGCATGTTTGAAGAGGGGAAATTCTTCGCTCAAGGAAGAAATTTTCGAACCTTTCCAACAGCTTTTGGCCCCACGGGAATGATGATCTGCTACGATTTTCTCCATTACGGGGCCAGCTATCTCCTCTTTGTTGGCGGTGCTGGAATGATCATTGTCATCAGCGCCGCACCGGGACGTGGTGTGTCCGAAGGCCAGGCGTATGCCACCAGCCATATGTGGGAATTGATGGGAGAGACGATAGCCCGGTTCTCTTCCGCATTTCTCATCTACTGCAACCGGGTCGGGATGGAAGACGGCAAGATTTTCGCCGGCGGCTCTTTCATCTACAGTCCGGCCGGTGAGCTCATCACCAAAGCCTCTTATGTGGATGAAGAGCTGGTCACCGCCGACATAGACCTCAGTCAAATCAGAACGCTGCGAAAGAAGTGGCCGTACAAAAGAGATGAAAAGCCGGAAATCATCTGGCGGGCACTTGAGAGAATTATCAGGGACAATGAAGATTAACGCCCCTTTTGTCGAAAAAATCTTGACGAAATTCATCAGGGAGGAACTCGCCAAGTTCAATTTCACAAATGGTATTTTAGGAATTTCCGGCGGTCTGGACTCCTCGGTCTGCGCTTTTCTGGCAGCCAGGGCTCTGGGTTCTGACCATGTGACCGGACTCATCTTGCCCTACGGCCAAACATTCAGCAGCGACGCCGAGGATGCCGAAAAGGTCATTACAGTCCTGAAAATCAAGTCCAAAACGGTCGATATTTCTCCAATGGTGGATACCTATTTCAATATGTTTCCTACAGAGAGCAACATTTTAAAAGGAAACAAAATGGCCAGAGAACGCATGTCCATCCTCTACGACTATTCTGAAAGAGAAAAGGCGCTGATTCTGGGAACAAGCAACAAAACAGAACTCCTTCTCGGCTACGGAACAATCCACGGAGATATGGCCTGCGCCATCAATCCCCTGGGGGATCTTTATAAGACCCAGATCCGCCAATTGGCCGCCCATCTGGGAGTGCCGAAAAGGATCCTGAATAAGGCGCCAACAGCGGGATTGTGGATGGGCCAAACGGATGAAAAAGAGCTGGGCCTCTCTTACCAAGAGATCGATAAAATCCTCTTTCTTCTGGTGGATAAAAGAAAACGTCCCGAGCAGATTATCAGCTCCGGATTCGCCCCTGAAAAAGTCCACAAAATTGTGAAAATGATCAAGAACTCAGAGTTCAAAAGAAACCTCCCTCCCATCCTAAAAATATCGGAGCGAACGGTGGGCCACGATTTCCTCTTTCCCTATGATTGGGACAGATAGACATGTCCGAGAGAAAAAATGAAAACCAAACCTTCGGGAAGCTTTTTGTGGTCGGCACGCCCATCGGCAATCTCGAAGATCTCACCCTGAGAGCTTTGAAGGTCCTGGAAGAAGTCCAGGTCATTGCCTGCGAAGATACGCGCCAGACACGAAAGCTCCTCACCAGACACTCCATCAAAAAAAGACTCATCAGCTATTTCCATCCCCGGGAAACTGAAAAAATACCGCAGATCATTGGACTGCTCAAACAGGGCCAGGATGTGGCCCTGGTATCTGATGCGGGAACGCCTGGAATCTCGGACCCCGGATTTCCGCTGATCAGAGAGGCCATCAAGGAGCAGATCGACATTAAGGTCATCCCAGGCGTATCGGCCTTGACCGCCGCTCTTTCAGGCGGAGGGCTTCCCACTCACAGGTTCCTGTTTTTAGGTTTTGCACCCCCCAAGAAAGAAGCGGTAAAAAAACTCCTCACCTCGCTCAAGGATGAGACATCCACCCTTGTTTTTTTCCTCCCTCCCCGCAGATTGCCCTCATTTCTGCAAGAAGTCGAAATCTTCCTGGGCAGCCGGCAGGTCGTTGTAGCCAGGGAGATGACCAAAATTTATGAGGAATTCCTCCGGGGCACTCCAGAGGAATTGATAACCCAAATCGAGGATTCGCCGCTCAAGGGTGAGGCGACCGTTCTAATTCAAGGCCTTTCAAGAAAAAAATCCTGAATTATTGGCATAAGAGACTTTCCTCGATTCCATTGAAGGAATAAACATTCTAAATCCTGGGAAATTGGAACAAATCCATATATATGATTAAATATATTCAAATATACTTGACAATTAAACACTTAGATATTATATTATGTAAAGACTAGGAAATTTTGGAGGTAAACTTAAATGGCTATAATCAGATGGGATCCCTTCAGAGATCTTATCACGATCAGAGAAAAAATGAACCGGCTCTTCGAGGAGGCCGTAACCTCCCGAGGGGAAGAGAAGGATATGATGTCGAGTTCCTGGTCGCCTTCCGTGGACATCTTCGAGACTGAAAATGAACTCGTGCTGACGGCTGAAGTTCCTGGTATCGATGAAAAAGATATCGAAATCAAGCTGGAAGACAATACGTTGACTCTGAAAGGAGAAAGAAAGTTCGAAAAAGAAACCAAGGAAGAAAACTACCACCGCATCGAGAGAGCCTATGGATCATTTTACAGATCCTTCACACTCCCCCCTTATATCGACCAGGACAAGATCTCTGCCGAGCATCAGAACGGCATTCTCAAAGTCATCATGCCCAAACAACCTGAGCTGAAACCAAGAAATGTAAAGATCCTCAAGCCCCAAACGAAAAACAACAAATGAAGCGGTAAATTCTTTTCGAGAACAGAGGCGCTTCTAGTCGTAAGACCAGGAGCGCTTTTTTTATGCTTGAGCGACGGTAATGGCCTTGATTTCCTTCACGCCTCCCCGGACCAACTCTCTGCAACATTCTTTGAGAGTCGCTCCGGTTGTGAAGACATCATCCACAAGCAGGATCGTTTTGCCTTTAATCTCCTCCATGTTCCTGAGAGCAAAGGCGCCTTTAACATTTTTCTCTCTGTTCTGGGCCTCCACCAGGGTTTGAGGCGGCCTGTAGTCGATTCTGACCAGATTTTTCTTCAACATAACTTTCCCCTTCGCCCTGGCAAGTTCCCTGGCTAAGAGAGAAGCCTGATTGTATCCCCTTTCCCTTTTTCTTTTCGGATGGAGAGGAACGGGGATCAATGCGTCGACCCCCCACCAAATTTCGTCACTGCTTCCTAGAGTATCGAGCATGAAACCAGACAGGTCCTTGCTCAGGACCCTGTAGCCTCGGTATTTGAAAAGGAGAATCAGGTCCTTCAGTTTCTCCCTATAGCGTCCGCAGGATCTGTGGAGGGAAAAGGGGGGCTTTTCCTGGAGGCAAGAACCGCAGAGCCGCGGCTGACACCCGCTGTTTTCAAAAAAAAGTCCGCAGCAGAGACAAAAAGAAACGTTTTTGTTTTTCAAGCTGTCCAGACAATCCCGGCAGACGACTCTCTCACGGGACAACTCGAGGGGCTTTGAGCAGATCTGACAGCAGGAGGGGAATAAAATGAGTTCAAAAAGTTTGAGACCCGCGCTCGTTTTCCTGGACAAAGAGGAAATCAAATAGACTCTGCCTCCGACTTCTCCTGACAGCCGAGGCAATACGGTGCCCAGGGAATCGCCTCCAGCCTTTTTCTCCCGATGTCCACTCCGCACATCTGGCACTTCCCGTAAGTGCTTTCATTTATTCTCTTCAGGGCTCCATCGATAAGCAACAGCTGCTTCCTTTCTGCGTCGGAAAGACTGAGCAGAAATTCTTTAGTGTATGAGCTTTCCGCCTTGTCGACGACATCCTGAGCTTCTTGAGAGTCGACGGTCTGACTCTCATGAACGAACTCACTCACTTTTAAGTTGTTCTCCTTCTTCTTCTCCAAGAGCTTCTTTTGGAACCGTTCTTTGTCTTTCTTGTTCAAGACTCCCCCTTACTTAGCATATTTTTTCCCTTTCATTATGGTGAGAGACCGGTAGATCTGCTCTAAAAGGACGGGACGGATGAGTTCATGGGAAAAAGTCATTTTCGACAGAGAAAAACGGAGGTCCGCTCTCTTCAAGAGTCTGTCGTCCAGTCCTAGGAATCCGCCCACAACAAAGAGGACGCCACGCCCCGATCGGATTCTCAGGTCGTTCAAGAAGCGGGCAAATTCCATAGAATTCATCTCCCTCCCTTTATCGGTAAGGCAGATAATATAATCATTGCCGAAGTGTTTTTCAAGTCCTTTGGCTTCGGTCGCTTTAATTTTCTTTTCATTCTTTTCGGCTATTCCTCTGGCCTCTTTGGTAATAACCAGTTCACACTTGCTCAGGCGGCTGATTTTACCTATATAGTAGTCCTGAACATTCTGGATATCTCTGTTCCGAGTGCGTCCAGGCCATACGATAGTGATCTTCATTCCACGATCACTCCTTTTTCCGCAGTAGTCGCGAGCACATCAAAAAGAGTCCATAAAAAATAATGTTTGCCGAACAAAATGTCAACAGTTTTTTCATATTGAATTCTCTTCATTAATTGGTCTCTGTAAAACGGTTTGCCGTAGGCGTGAGGCTTTCCCGCTTCAGTCCTTCTCTATTCATCTTTTTAGACGGCCGGTTCTCTCCAAAAGTCTCTGGGAGTAAAATTTGGATGGAGCGGAATCACGAGCGAGATCAAAAAGGGGAAGGGAAAAAAGATCAATACGTCAATTTTTGGGCATCAGTCCACAATTTTTCAAGCATATAATACTCTCGTGCCTCCTTGGAAAAAATGTGGATAATGAAATTTCCGTAATCTAAAAGTATCCACTCGGCATTCTTAACTCCTTCTTTGCTGAGCGGCCTTATTTTCGCTGCTTTCAATTCCTGCTCGATACTCTCGTAGATCGCCACATTCTGTCGTGATGAATTCCCGTGCATGATGATGAAGATGTCCGTGAAGGACGAAATCCCGCTCAAATCCAGCACCGTGATATCCTCGCCCTTCTTGTCCTGACTGGCCCGAACCGCAATTTTAACACTTTTAGGGAGGTTCCTTTTATTGAATTTTTTTGGATTGACTTCGTTCATTTTCCTCGCCGATAGAGTTTATTTTGATTGATATATTCATTGACTTGCGTCGGAACCATTCCTTGGATACTGAGCCCCTTGCCTAACCTCTCCCTGATGGCCGTCGAAGACACATCTAGAGCATCGAAGGGAAGAAGATAAATTTTCAGCATTTCGTTTTGGTTTGTCCGGATCGTTTCCGTTTCTGAGATGTCCAGTATCCGGTCCCTGTATTTTTCTCCCAGAACCTTCCGGGCTTCTTCCAGACGATACCCGGGCCGGCTGATAACGATAAAAGAACATTGATCCAGAACACTCCGGTATTCTTTCCAGGTTTCGATTTCTTGAAAGCCGTCGATACCAAGAATGAAATAGAAGAGGGCTTTGGGGTAGATCGTTTTTATTTTTTGCAAAGTCAGGATGGAATAGGATTTGCCTCGAGCCTCGATTTCGACTGCGGAGGCGATAAAACCCGGGAATCCCTCGATGGCCAGTGCGACCATGTTGAGACGGTGGGCTGCCGATACAATCGAGCCGGATTCTTTATGAGGTGGAATGAAAGAGGGGACAAAGAGAACTTTATCCAGAGCGCATGTCCTCTGTATCACCAAGGCGGCTTCGAGATGTCCGGAATGGATGGGATTGAAAGTTCCGCCGAAAAGCCCTATGTGTTCCTTCCCTCGATCGCCCCTGTCGATGAATCCGGTCATTATGAAACAGTATCCTCCAGGATCTTTCCGATCCCCTGCATTAACTCCTTCAATCCTTTACCGTTTAAAGCGGAGATGGAGAAAAAAGGAAGTTTTTCTTTACTGGCAAGCTTTTTTACCTTTTCCAGTCTGTCTTTTTCTGCACCCAATAGATCGATTTTATTGGCCACTAGGATGGTCTTCCTATGAGCAAGATTAGGGTTGAAGGACTCAAGTTCTTTGAGGACGGTATAGAAATCCTCCTCGGGATTCCGCTGCGTGTAGGGGGAGACATCGACGATGTGGACTAGAACCTTTGTTCTCTCCACATGCTTGAGAAACCGGATGCCCAGTCCGTGACCCGAATGAGCGCCTTCGATGAGTCCGGGGATGTCGGCCACAACATAACTCCTGTATTCTCCCAGATCGACAACGCCAAGATTGGGAATGAGTGTGGTGAAGGGATAAGCGGCGATGACCGGCCTGGCGGCCGAGATTTTGGAGATTAGGGTCGATTTTCCCACGTTGGGGAATCCCACGAGACCGGCATCGGCAATAAGCTTGAGTTCAAGAATAAGCTCCTTTTCTTCTCCGGGTTGACCCTCCTGCCTGTAACGCGGGGCCTGGCGGGTGGATGTGGCAAAGGAGGCGTTTCCCTTTCCTCCCTTTCCACCTTTGGCAGCCAAATACTTTTGATCCGGAACAAGAAAGTCAAAGAACACTTCCTCGCTTTCCACACTTCTGACGACAGTCCCGACCGGCACTTTCAGAACCAGGGCCTGCCCCCTCTTCCCATGGCGGTTTCCTCCCTCTCCATGAGAACCTTTTTTGGCTTTGTTAATGGGATGAAAACGGAAAAAAGCAAGCGTATTGAGTCCCCCTGTGGATACCAGATAGATATCGCCGCCGTTTCCACCCTGACCCCCATCAGGGCCTCCGCGCGGAATCCCCTTTTCTCTCCTGAAACTCATACAGCCGTTGCCGCCGTTTCCCGCCAGCAGGGTCACTTTAACTTGATCGACAAACATCAGTTAAAAAAAACGCAATCCTCCTAGGAAGGAATGATGGAGACAAATTTTTTTCCGTTTCCCTTTGTTTCGAACTGGACTCGGCCTTCGACCTTGGCAAAAAGTGTATCGTCTTTTCCTCTTCCCACATTCAGGCCCGGCTTGAAGGGAGTGCCTCTCTGGCGAACAAGGATGGAACCAGCTGTCACCGACTGTCCGGATGACCGTTTCACACCCAGTCTCTTGGATTGGCTGTCTCTTCCGTTCTTGGCGCTTCCACCTGATTTTTTATGAGCCATCTCATTTCTCCTTGGTCTTTGTCACTTTTTTAGCTGCTGATGGGGATTTGGCAGCGGCGGCTTTTTTGGGAGCCGTTTTGGGTTCGGACTTTTTCGCAGCAGGCTTAGCTGCTTTCGGTTTGGGCGCAGCTGCTTTTTTTTCTGTTTTGGCGGGAGTAGGCTTTTTTTCTTGGGCGGGTTTGACGGCCTCAGTTTTTAGTGCGCCGGGTTTTTTGGCCGTTTTAGCGGGAGCGGGTTTTTTCACTTTCTCAGGCTTTGGCGCTGCGGTCTTGACCTCTTTCGGGGCTTCCTTTGGCTCTGCTTTCTTGGGTTCTGCCGGCATGGCTTTTTTCGGTGCCGAAACACCGACGGTGATATCCTCGATCCTTATGCGGGTCAATTCCTGGCGGTGACCGTGTGTCTTTTTGTACTGCTTCCGCCTTTTTTTCTTGAAGACAATAACCTTTTTGTCCTTAAAATTTTCCACAACCACGGCGTGGACCAGGGCCTTGTCGACAAAAGGTGTTCCGACCAGGGTGTCTTTTCCGTCCTCGACAAGAAGAACCTCATCAAAAATGATGGTCTTATCCTTCGCCGCACCGAGCTTTTCAACCTGAAGAACATCTCCCTGTTGAACCTTGTACTGTTTTCCTCCGGTTTTAATAACTGCAAACATCTTTCTACCTTTATGCTTGAGATAAAGAAATTGGAGCCTAAATTTAACATATACCCCACTTTATGTCAATTCTTTTGAAGCCTGTTCTTTTGGAGTCACTCTTTTAAGGACGGGGTCAGACTTTGAAAACTTGGATAACTTTTGGGATTTGCGCTCGAGTTATCCAAGTTTTCAAAGTCTGACCCCATTTTTGGAGATTTCAAGGCGCTTGAATAATTGTGTATGGGGCTTTACAATACTCATTGCTCAGCCCTTTATCCATTCTCTCAACTGACGTTAAATGCACTCTATGGGCGGTTAGCTCAGCGGTAGAGTACCGGTTTTACACGCCGGGTGTCACTGGTTCGAATCCAGTACCGCCCACCAGATTCACCCCCCGCTTTCTCGGGGAAACACGGTCTATCCTGTTTGTTTTCCTTTCAGCCCTAAGACCGTAATTTCAGCGTACATCAATGGAATTTGTGACATTGAAAAAGTCTATGTTACAAAAGAATTCATTCTTAAAAAAAAGAAGATTTTATATTTCCTTAATTTGTCGATGATTAAATATCCCCTGCCATTCTACCCTTAGGGGTTATTTACATCTGGGGTGTTCATCCATCACAATTGAAGTCTAACACGATGCGCTGTAATCGAGTTTTAATCGTGCAGAGTCCATCATTATGTTTGAGTATCCCAAATCATGCCCATTCAAAATCATTGGCACTTGTGATCAAATGTTGCATAATAGACCTTACAAAAAAAAGAAAAAACAGGTTAGCGACAGCTCCTTTGTTCACCAGGCTAGTACAGGCGGGAAATTTCATCTGTTCGAGCTCAACCTTAAGAGCAAAAAGACGACTAAATGAATGAATCATGAATCCATAGAGGACTATCAAAATGAAAAAAAATAAGTCGCTTCTTATCTGTTTGATTCTGCTATTAATTCCGCTTTTTGCTCTCGGGCAAAGGACAAACCTTTCTCAAACCAACGGAGAATCCTTTTGGCCAGCCTTAGCCGTCACTCCGGATGGCGTGCTCATGGCCGTCTTCACTGAAGCCGTGGAAGGCTCCAATGATATCTACATGACCCTGTCCTATGACGGGGGTGATTCCTGGACAACTCCGCAGCGCACCTATTCCAGGACTCAGTTCATCAAAGCGGTCGCCCTGGACGCCGACAAATACGGCAACTTTCATATGTGTTATTCCGACGGTTGGGGAAGCGGAGGGCGAGAGGTCTATTACCGGTACTGCCTCAA
>CBFDBS010000060.1:0-10740 GCA_965603105.1 uncultured bacterium | reverse complement strand
ATGTGGTCAAAGAGTGGGTGGATATTCGCCCTATTCCTAAAGAAGACGTCTGGTTCGAAAACGTATGGAATGCCTTCCTCAATGACGAAATTGTCTAAGAATTTTTTTCTATATTTTGTATGGGCAAAGATATACCGGCGATGGTTGAAGCGACCATTGAAGATTCAGCCTGGCCATGGCGGATGGAATCTGTAGGGAGCGAGGCCATTTCAGTATATTACCCATACAAAATGGAAAAGAACCATCTTATTCATCATTCAGGCTGGTAAGAGTTGACCTTTTAAGGAAAAATGAATTGAATAGAGAGAGGAAAACGTACCGAAGTCTTAAGGAGAAAGAGATGAAAAGAAAACCCGTCGCCCTGGTTACGGGAGCGGGAAGGGGGATCGGCCGGCAGATTGTCCTTGAATTGGCCAAAGCCGGCTGCGAAGTGGCCGGTGTCGACCTTGTCTATGAGCCTCAAAACAGCCGTTCCGGCCTGTTTGAAGTCAAGAAAAAAATGGAGGATATGGGCGCCGGTTTTCTCCCCCTCCAGGGAGATGTCTCTTCACTCGGGGACCATGAGAAGATAATCGAGCAAACACTTTCTGCTTTTGGCAGGATTGATGTTCTTGTCAACAACGCAGGTGTCGCTCCCGATAAGAGGCTGGACATTCTGGAGACTACACCCGAAAGTTATGACCGCGTGATGTCTGTGAACACGCGCGGGGGCTTTTTTTTAACCCAGAGGATTGTAAAGCGGATGATGAAGCAGAGCCGGGAAGACTCGGCTTTTTTGCCGAGCATTGTTTTTATTTCTTCTATTTCGGCCGAAGTCTCCTCTCCCAACCGGGCCGAATACTGCATGTCCAAAGCTGCGCTTAGCCAGGCGGCCAGGATTTTTGCCGACCGGCTGACCGGATGCGGTATCAATGTCTACGAGATCCGTCCGGGAATCATCAAAACGGAGATGACGGCAGGCGTCCGTGACAAGTATGACCGGCTCATCGCCGAAGGGCTTGTGCCCCAGAAAAGATGGGGGCTTCCCGAGGATGTGGCCAAAGCCGTCGTCGCTCTTGTCCAGGGAGCTTTTTCCTATTCGACGGGAATGATCGTCGAGATAAGCGGGGGGATGAATATCCGCCGTCTTTGAGCCAGGAAGGCCAGGTGAAACCAATGAAAAGATCAGAGCGAATTTTTGAAAATCTAAAAAAAAGCCGGCTGATTGCCCTTCTCACTCCCCGCTCGACCGAGGAGTGCCTGAAAGCCTACGAGATATTTCAAGACCTCGGGATCGTTCTCGAAATCGCCCTGCGTTCGGATTCAGGGATCGCCGGCATCGAGACTGTGCTTGCGGCCCATCCCGATGCCCTTGTCCTGGCCGGTACGGTTATGACCGGGAAACAGGCCGAAGACGCCGTTAAAGCCGGAGCGGCGGGTGTCGTCTCTGCCGATTACATCCCCCCCGTCGTGGATGTTTGTGTGGCGGAGGACATCATGTGCGTCCCCGGGGGGCTTTCCGATGTCGGTAAACAGCTCGTCCATAAAGCGGAAGCTTATGGGCTAACCCTTGAAGAGCTCAGGAAGAAATATCCCTATCAATGGATTTACAAGCTGTTTCCTGCATATATGGGTGGGCGGTCTCAAATGGATTTGGCGCGGGCATGGAGGGGGCCGTATAAAGACCTGTCTGTGGTTTACACCGGGGGAATCACGGAGGATACCATCAATCAGGCGGTCCTGAAAGATCCCCAAGGGATTTTCTGCGCTTCGGCCCTGGCCAAAACGTTGGAAAATCCTGAAGCGGCCCGGCTGACTGTCCGTCGCTGGAAGGAGATTCTGGAACCAAAACCCGCCCGCGGGGATTCCCCAAAAGCTCCCCAAGTTGGTGAGGAAAGCCGGATCAAAGCGGTTTCCTTCGGAGAAACGCTGATGCGTCTTTCGCCCCCTCAGGGTGTCCGGCTGGTCCAGGCCCGGAATTTCGACGTTTTTTTCGGCGGGGCCGAGGCCAATGTGGCTGTGAATTGGGCTCAGCTGGGTTTGGAGTCTTTTTATGTAAGTGCACTTCCTGATAATGAACTGGGGGACAATGCCTGCCGGACGTTGAAAAGTTATGGAGTGGATACCCGTTTTATCATCCGCAGGGGAAAAAGATTAGGAACGTATTATCTGGAACACGGGGCGGGTCCAAGACCCTCCAAAGTCGTCTACGACAGGGGGCACTCGGCCATCTGCGAACTGAGTCCTGAAGACTTGGATTGGGACAGCATCCTGGAGAAGGCCCGATGGTTCCACTGGACAGGCATCACTCCGGCTCTTGGCGATTCCGTTCTTTTTATCCTCCGCCGGGCATTGGAAAAGGCGCAGGCCTTGGGAGTC
This sequence comes from uncultured bacterium, assembly GCA_965603105.1. Lineage (GTDB taxonomy): Bacteria > Acidobacteriota > Aminicenantia > Aminicenantales > Aminicenantaceae > CBFDBS01. The sequence continues at coordinate 8,382 of CBFDBS010000060.1, read as the reverse complement.
ACCGTTTCTTGCGATCTGAATTACAGGACAAAGCTGTGGAGTGAAGGGCGGGCGAGAGAAGTGATGACAGAGCTCATGCCTTTTGTTGACATTCTTTTCGGCAACGAAGAGGACCCCCAACGCATTTTTGGAATTCAATTGGGGAAGAGCGATGTCTCGGAGGCCAGACTCGACATGGAGGACTACCGGGAGATGACCCGCAATTTGGCTGAGACGTTTTCTTTTAAGAAAGTGGCCATTTCCCTGCGTGAGAGTGTTTCCGCCTCGGAAAATTATTGGTCGGCCTGCCTGTTTGACGGCCGGGACTTCCGCACGAGCCGGAGATACCATTTAATGGTCGTGGACCGCGTGGGGGCGGGAGACGCCTTCGCTTCTGCCTTGATAGCGTCCTTGATCCAAGGGAAGAAGGAGCAGGAAGCCTTAGAATTTGCCGTCGCGGCAGCCTGTCTTAAGCATTCCATTGTGGGAGATTTTAACCTTGTCAGCTCCCCGGAAGTGGAAAAGCTGGCCGCCGGAGATGTTTCCGGGCGTGTCCAGCGTTGATTTTTGTTCCATCTATTGCGGTTGAATTTGAAGGATGAAGGAGGTCTGAGTGTCCGATTTGAATCAGTTCAAAGGATTTTATAGAGAAACGGTCCATTTTTTTCTCCGTTTGAGGGGAAACAATGACAGGGACTGGTTCCAAACACACAAGAAAGGTTTTGAAGACTGTGTCTTGAATCCGGCCAAAGCGTTTGTTGTGGATATGGGCGCACGTTTGAAGTCGCTCTCTCCGGACATTATGGCCGTCCCGAAAATCAACAGATCTCTGTTCAGGATCAACAGGGACACACGTTTCAGCCCCGACAAGTCGCCTTACAAGACTCATCTGGGCATCTATTTCTGGGAGGGTACTAGGCCGCGTATGGAGTGTTCGGGATTCTATTTTCATCTCGAACCGCCCAATCTTCTTCTCGGGGTGGGGATCTACCAGTTCCCCAAAACCGACCTGCACCGGTACCGGAAGGCTGTAGTCGATCCGGAAACCGGGGAGACGCTGTCGCGGATTTTGAAAAAAATGGCTAAAATGGAGAAATTTGAGCTGGGTGGAAAGCATTACAAACGTATTCCCCCTGGATTTGATCCCTCTCATCCCAACGCCGAATTGCTCCAACACAACGGGCTTTATGCCGGAGAAACAATGCCCATTCCCCAAGAACTCTATTCTGAACAACTGGTCGACTTCTGTTGGGAAAAGTATAAAAAATTTACTCCTCTGCACCGCTGGCTGGTGAGCATCAAGATCGGAAACTACTGAACGAACATGTCCTCCAAGTCGCTTGACCTTGTCTGCAATGCCCATCTGGATCCTGTTTGGCTCTGGGAATGGGAAGAGGGAGCGGGAGAAGCTCTGTCCACTTTCCGGACGGCCGTCCGCCTCTGCCAGGAGTTTGAAGAGTTTGTCTTCTGCCATAATGAGTCGCTCCTTTATCAATGGGTCGAGGAGTATGATCCCGAGCTGTTCCATGACATACAGAGGTTGGTCAAAGAGAAACGCTGGCACATCATGGGCGGCTGGTACGTGCAGCCCGACTGCAACATGCCCAGCGGTGAGTCACTTGTCCGGCAGATTCTGATCGGGAGGACGTATTTTAAGGAAAATTTCGGCGTGGAGCCTAAGACAGCCATCAATTTTGATCCCTTCGGCCATTCCCGGGGGTTGGTACAGATTTTGAGAAAATCCGGGTACGATTCTTATATCTTCTGCCGTCCGGATTCCAAAGAAATCGATCTGCCCGGTGAAAATTTCGTTTGGATCGGCTATGACGGATCGGATGCTCTGGCTCACAGGGCCAAGTATCACTACAACTCGGAGAGAGGAAAGGCGGGGCTGCGGATTGAAAACTGGCTGGTGGAGAACCGTGACCGGGAGTCAGGTCTTCTCCTCTGGGGAATAGGCAACCATGGAGGAGGGGCTTCCCGCGAAGACCTTGTCGATATCCGTGAACTGATCAAGACGACAAAGGAATGGGCGATAAAACATTCCACCCCTGAAAATTATTTTAGTGAATTGAAAGAGAATCCGGCAGTTCTTCCTCGTTGGGAAAAGGACCTCAATCCTTGGGCCGTCGGCTGCTACACGTCGATGGCCAGAGTAAAGCAGGCCCACAGGCTGCTCGAAAATACCTATTTTTTGACGGAAAAAATGGTGACCCATGCCGCACTCGAGGGACTGATAGGCTATCCCCGCCGGCAGCTTCGGGATGCCCTCGAAGATCTTCTCTTCTGTCAATTTCACGACATCCTTCCCGGTTCTTCCATTGTTGAGGTGGAAGAGGATGTTCTCCACAGAGTGGGGCATGGATTAGAAATCCTTTCCCGAATAAAATCGAAGGCTTTCTTTGGTCTTCTCAGCGGCCAGCCTGAAGCAGAGGACGGAGAATTTCCCATTTTTGTCCATAATCCTCATCCGTTTTCGGTGACGGAGACAGTGGTCTGTGAATTCCAGCCGCAGGAGCCGAATTCCAATCCGGATGTCTTCTGGATGCCGGAATTGAAGGATGAAAGCGGCGTGCTTCTTCCTTTTCAGCTCGAAAAGGAGAGTTCGAACATTGAGGTGGACCAAAGAAAAAGAGTGGTTTTTCGGCCTGATCTCAAACCCGGTCAAATGAACCGTTTTTCCTGCCGGCTGCGCTCCGTTTCTTGTCGCGGGGCCAAAAATCGAACACATGTTTCGCCCTTTGACTTCGAAACTGAAACTCTCCAGGTGAGCATCGATCCTGAGACCGGGTTGATGACCAGATACTGTATCGAAGGGGAGGATTTCATCTCGGGCGGATCTTTCCGCTTGTTCGTCTTTGAGGACTCTCCCGATCCGTGGGGAATGCTGGTGCGCAGCTTCAGAACCGTCGTGGGAGGCTTCAGCCTCATGTCCCCAGAGCAAAGCGCCCGGTTTTCCGGTGTTCTGAAGGAAGAGCTTAAACCTCTACGAGTGATCGAGGAGGGTCCGGTCCGCACCGTTATCGAAGCGGTCTTTCAGTTCAATTCCTCTTTTGCCTGCCTGACCTATTCGCTTCCGAAAAAAGGGAGTGAACTGGAAATCGGTCTGCGTGTTTGGTGGAACGAAAAAGACCGGATGCTGAAGCTGTCCATCCCTTCGGTCTTCGAGGAGGGCTCCTGCCGCGGACAGGTGGCCTACGGTGTCGAGGATTTCGGGCGGTTGGGTGAGGAGCTTGTGGCCCAGAAGTGGATAGCGTCCGTCTCCTCTGACAGAAAGAAAGCTTTGACCGTGATCAATGAAGGGATTTATGGATTTGATTGTTTTAAGGGTGAGATAAGACTGTCTCTTCTCCGGTCACCGGCTTATGCCGGACATCCTGTCGGTTCCAAGCCCATCGTGCCCCAGGACAGGTTCAGACCGCGCATCGATTTGGGAGAAAGAGTCTTCCGCTTCTGGATCAATGGCGGAGCTGCTCAGCAGCGCCTTTTGACTATCGACCGTGAAGCGCTGGTAAAGAACGAGCGTCCGATGGCTTTGAGCTGCTGCCCTTCCGGGGCGGGGAAAAAACATTCCCCAGGAATTCTTCTCAGCGACGATGCCGTCCAGCTGGCCGCGTTCAAGTTGGCCGAAACGAGGAATTGGCTCGTCATCCGTCTTTTCGAACCTACAGGAAACAACCGGTCAACCCGGGTGGAAATTCCTTCCCTAGGTCTCTCGTTCGATGTGTCTCTCGGAAAATATGAGATAAAAACACTGGCCTGTGATCTGAAGAGCAAGAGACTGTTCGAAACCGATCTACAGGAGCGCGAGCTGGATGAGTGATCCTGAGGGGACACCGCCCGTTTCCGTCATCCAAATCGGGATCGGCGGCATGGGCCGCCATTATCTGCAGACGCTTCTAGCGGAATCGAAAACCGGCAGGATTCAGCTGCAGGCGGCCGTCGACCCTTTTCCGGAGAGAGCGGAGCTGTTTGATGAATTGAAAAGAAAAAAAATCCCCGTATTCTTGAAGCTCGAAGATGCCTTTTCGTCTGGCCTCCGGGCTGACCTTGCCGTTGTCTCTTCCCCGCTCCAACACCATGTGGAGCAGAGTCTGGAAGCTCTGCAGGCCGGATGCCATGTGCTGTGCGAAAAACCTTTGGCGGCCACGGTTCAGGATGCCGATTTATTGATTCATGAGGCTCAAAAGTCGAGCCGGTGGATAAGAATCGGTTACCAGTGGTCCTATACCGAAGCCATTCGGGGATTGAAAGAAAATATCCTGAGCGGCCGCTTCGGAAAACCCCTCCGGGCTAAAGCTCTTTATCTTTGGCCGAGAGAGGCCGCTTACTACCGGCGCAATGACTGGGCGGGCCGAATCAAAGATAAAGAGGGAAATTGGGTGCTGGACAGTCCGGCCGCAAGCGCTATGGCCCATGATCTGCACAACCTCCTCTTCCTTCTCGGAGGAAAGATGGACAGGAGTGTCGAGCCCAGGGAGGTTCTGGCTGAACTCTACAGGTCCAAACCGATTGAAAACTTTGACACTATCGCCTGCCGGATAAAAACCAAGAAGGGAGCGGAACTTCTCTTTTATGCCTCTCATGCCGTCCGCGAGGTTCGGGGACCATTTTTTAAGATTGAATTTGAGAAGGCGGTGGTTTCGTTCGGAGAAAAAACGGAGGGTATTGTGGCCGAAACGGAATCCGGGGAGTATATGGTTTGCGGTTCACCCCAAGATGAGAATCCCTTTAAAAAGCTGTACGAGTCCTTGGAAGCCGTCCGTAAATTTGTTCCGGTTGTCTGTGGTCCTGAGGCGGCCCGGGCCCAAACGCTCTGTGTCAACGGGATTCAGGAATCTCCGGATGCCGTCCGTCTTTTTCCAGCGCCGATGCTCCGGCAGGATGAGAAACAGGTTTGGGCAGAAGGCCTGTCCGAGGCCTTGGATGTCTGCTATAGAAAAGGAGCGCTCCCCAGCGAGGCCGGTTTTCCCTGGGGATATGAAGCTCGAAGAGTGAATCTGGAAGAGTATGTGTATTTTCCCGGAGGATCGCCTCCGGCTGAAACCAAGGGGGAGAGCCAATGAACTCCAAGGAACTGGTGCGCAGAACTCTGTCCTGCCAGTCGCCGGAGAGGATTCCCAGACAGGTCTGGATTCTTCCCTGGGCGGAAAGGCGCTTTCCAGAATCCATCCGGCAATTGAGCCGGAAGTACCCCGATGATATTGTCAATGCTCCCGAGATCTACACCAGACAGCCCAGGAGGCTGGGTGACAAGTACTCCCCGGGGATTTATGTGGATGAATGGGGCTGCACTTTCACCAACAATCAAGATGGTGCCATCGGTATCGTCCAAAAGCCTTTGATTGCCGGCTGGGAGGATCTGGATGATTGGAGAGTGCCGGAGGAGACGCTGGCGGTCGACAGAGACGCGGTCAACGCTTTTTGCAAGGAATCCGGAAAATTCATCCTCAGCGCGACCATGCAGCGGCCCTTCGAGCGTCTGCAGTTTATGCGGACCATGGAACAGGCATTGGTGGATTTGAAGGAGCAGCCGCCTGAGCTCTTTGACCTTCTCGGCCGTATTCACGGACATTACTGCAAAGAAGTGGAGGTTTGGTCACAAACGGATGTGGATGCGATAGGGATTATGGATGATTGGGGAACACAGGGAGCCCTTCTCATATCCCCTCAAATTTTCAGGAATATTTTCAAGCCCATGTACAGCGACTACGTGGAAATCGCCCGGAGCCACGGCAAATCCGTCTTTATGCATTCAGACGGCAACATCACCGATATCCTGCCGGATTTAATCGACATCGGCATCGAGGCCCTGAACAGTCAAATCTTCTGCATGAACATCGAGGAGTTGGGTGAACGGTTCAGAGGGAAGATAACCTTCTGGGGAGAGATCGACAGGCAATACCTGCTTCCCAGGGGCAGTCGGGAAGAGATAAAGAAGGCCGTCAACCGGGTGTATGGAGAGCTTTATGCTCAGGGAGGAGTCATCGCTCAATGCGAGTTCGGCTTGGAAGCCCGGCCTGAAAACATCCTGGCAGTCTTCGATGCCTGGAGCGAAATCGACTCCAAGCTTTTGATTGAGGCCAAAGATGGGTGAGCATGTCATAGGAATTGACCTGGGAGGGACAAAAGTTGAAGCCTGTCTGCTGGACACCCGGCGCAACTGTCTGTCCCGCCGCCGTGTCCTCTCTGAAGCATCCAAAGGGCTGGATCACGTGATGGACACCATTGCTCGGCTCATCCATGCCGTGGCGGGGGGCGAGCCCTACTTGGCCGTTGGAATAGGAACGCCGGGGACTTATATCGAAAATGAAGACCGGCTTTACGGTTCACCACACACTCCTGTCTATACTTCCCCAGGTTTTCTGCACTCTTTGAAAAGGAGACTGTCTGTTCCGGTTGTGATCGAGAATGATGCCAATTGCCTTGCTCTGGCCGAATTTTTCGCCGGCTGTAAGGGGAAATATCACTCCGTCATGGCTGTTATCCTGGGTACGGGCGTCGGATCCGGATTGATTCTGAACGATAAACTCTACCGCGGATCCAGAGGAGGCGGGGGCGAAATCGGGCATTCGACGATCGATATCCACGGACGGTTGTGCGAATGCGGACGGAGGGGATGTGTGGAGGCCTACCTCTCAGGTCCCAGCCTCAGCCGCAGATTTTCTGAATGGAGCGGGAAAGAAAATCCACTTGAGGATATTTACAGGCTCTATCGTGGCGGAGATCCTCAGGCGATTGAATTCTTTGAAAAAAACGTGCACATCATGGGAGAGGTTTTTGCCAACGTCATCAATATTCTGGACCTGGATGCCATCATCCTGGGAGGAGGAGTTTCCAATCTCCCTATTTGGTATGATAAAGTACCGGAACACATGAATAGGTCACTTTTTGGAGTGCCGCGGGGAGAAATTCCTATCATCAAGGCAAAACTGGGAGATTCCGCCGGAGTGATCGGCGCCGCTTATCTGGCTCTTCGTGAGCTGGGATATATGGAATTCTATGGACATTCATATGGTGATCAGAGGAATCAAAACGAAGACTGAAATGCCCTCTCCTGTCGATGACAAGCAGCCGACTCTGCGCCGGGCATTGGGTGTTTTTGATGGTGTTGCCCTTCTCATCGGCATCACTATCGGAGCGGGCATCTATTCCACTCCTCAAATCATAGCCGGCTATTTGGATTCTTTCGGGATTATTTTCATGCTCTGGGCTGCCGTGAGCATCTTTGTCTTTATCAGCGGACTCGTCTATGCGGAACTGGGAACCCGGCTGCCGGACACCGGAGGGGAATATGTCTACATCAGCCGTTGCTTCGGTCCCTTTGCCGGCTTCATGTTCGGCTGGTCGCAGCTTTTCATTATCCGGACAAGCCCTGCTGCCGGTTTGGCCATCATCACGGCCGACTACCTCGGCTATTTTGTCAGACTTCAACCTTGGGCGAAGACGGGCGTGGCTTTGGCCGTGATCGCTTTTTTCGGGACTCTCAACTACATTGGAGTTCATAGAGCCAGCGGATATCAAAAAGTGGCCAGCACGCTGAAAATTGGAGGGCTTTTTGCCCTGGCCGTCATCGGCATAATCCTCGTTCAGGGCCATGAAAACCTCTTGAGCACCCGGGCCGTTCCGACGGGAGGGCTGGGCCCGGTGGGCAATGCCGTTGCTGCCTTGATGCTGATTGTCTTTACTTTTACGGGTTGGGACAGAGTCGGGTATGTGGCCGGAGAGATGAAAAATCCGAGGAAAGTCATCCCTTTCAGCCTTATCTTCGGCTTGGGCCTCATCATCGTCGTTTACCTGCTGGTCAACCTTGTCTACTACCAGACGCTGGGGATGGAGGGGATGCGTCAGAGCACGATTGTCGCATCGGATGTGGCCACCCGCCTGATGGGGCCCATTGGGGCAGGTTTCATCGCTCTGCTGGCCATGATCTCGACAACGGGCAGCATCAACGGCACGATGATGGCCGCCCCCAGAGCCTACTATGCCATGGCTAAAGACGGCCTGTTTTTCAAGTGGCTCGATTTTGTTCATCCCAAATACAGGACTCCTACACACGCCATCCTGGCCCATTGTTTTTGGGGAGCCGTGATCCTTCTGGTCAGGAAATCCTTCGAAACCATCGTGGCCGGCATGGTTTTTGCCATCCTCATTTTTTTGATTTTTACCACCCTGGCTCTCTTCAAACTCAGGAGACAGAATGTCGGCGGTTCTTCGGTTTTTAAAATTCCGCTTCATCCCTGGCTTACAGGGCTCTATTTGTTAGGCATAGTGGCTCTTATCGCTTTCCGCGCTGTCTTTGAGTGGCAAAAATCTTTGGCCGATCTTGCTTTTATTGCCACCGGGATTCCTGTCTCTTTTTTCTGGCTCCGCCGAGCCGGGAAAAAGGACAATCCTTGAATG
>CBFDBS010000059.1:0-10789 GCA_965603105.1 uncultured bacterium | reverse complement strand
AATTCAACGGAGTCGTCACCTGCGCCCCAATGGCCCAGACTCTTGTCGATGAATATCCCGAAGTCGAGGCCTCCACCCGGGCACGGAACTTCGGCTTCCCCGTATTCCGCTACGGGGACAAGGTATTCAGCGAAGAGAGGGTTTTCTGGGTTGATCCCGGTTTCTTTAATGTCTTTACGGTCTCCTTCCTCCAGGGAGATCCCGAGACGGCCCTCGAAAATCCCGAAACAATCGTTCTTACCCGCTCCATGGCTTTGAAGTATTTCGGAGAGGAAGATCCCCTGGGAAAAACGATCAACGCGGACCAGCGCAGGGATTATTTGATTACCGGTGTCATTGAGGATGTCCCCAGAAATACACATTTCCACTACGATTTTCTGGCCTCCCTGTCCACTTACCCGGACAGCCGGAGTCCATTCTGGGTCAGCAACAATTACTACACCTACTTTGTCCTGAGGGAAGGGACCTCAGAGGAGATCTTTGCGGCCAAACTGAACGAACTTGTAAAAAAATATGTCGGTCCGCAAATCCAGGCCGCGGCGGGCATCTCACTCGAACAGTTTTACGAGTCCGGTGGGGCCTACAGCTATTTCATGCAGTCCGTCACAGATATTCACCTTCGCTCCCACCTGGAATTCGAAGTGGAATCCAACGGGGATATCTCCTATGTTTATATTTTCTCCATCATCGCCTTGGGCATCCTTCTGGTGGCCTGCATCAATTTCGTCAACCTGGCCACCGCCCGGTCGTCCTCCCGGGCCAGGGAAGTCGGAGTCCGCAAAACCCTGGGTTCCAACCGGCCTCAGCTCATCAGACAGTTCCTGACGGAAACCCTCATCATGAGCCTCCTGGCTGTCCTTCTGGCCCTGCTGATTGTTCAGCTTCTCCTGCCCGTTTTCAACAATCTGACCGGAAAACAGGTCACCATTCCCTACCTGGACAATGTGTTCACCATTCCCCTTCTTCTGGTCCTTGTCGTCTTTATCGGTCTGCTGGCGGGTTTGTATCCGGCCTTTTTCCTGGCCTCCTTCCACCCCGTAGCGGTGCTGAAGACGGAAACACCGGGCAGCCTTAAAAAATCGAAGATGAGGAATGTCCTTGTCGTTTTTCAGTTCACGGTGTCCATCATTTTGATCGTGGGAACTCTGGTTGTACAGAGGCAGTTGAATTACATTCAGAACAGAGACCTGGGATTCAATAAGGAACAGATCGTTATCGTCAAAAAGACCGATGACTTGTCGGACAGGCTCAAGACCTTCAAACAGGAACTGCTCAACAATGCCAACATTCTTGGAGCCACGAATACTGGCAATCTTTTAGGGCAATCGTTCGGAAATTCCGCTTTCCATCTGGCCGGGGAAACGGGAGATGAGACTCATCTTCTGTGGACGTTTTTTACCGATGCGGACTTCGCCGAGACCTATCATGTGGAAATGGCCGCCGGCCGGTATTTTGAGGAAGGGCGGGAGGCGGACAGCCAGGCTGTCGTCATCAATGAGACGGCGGTACGGGACCTCGGATTGGAAGATCCGGTGGGCGCCCAGATCGTGGCCTTCGGACAGACGCGGGAACAGGAACAGAGCTTCAACATCATCGGCGTCGTCAAGGATTTTCATTTCGAGAGCCTTCACACCCAGATCCGGCCAATGATCATCGTTCCCTACGGACCCGATAACAGAGGGAGGTACGTATCCGTCCGGATCGGGCCCGAAAACGTCCGGGAGACGATGGGATTTATCGAAAACACATGGAAGACATTCGCGCTCAACCAGGCCTTCGAGCATGAATTTATGGATGACTACTTCGACCGGATTTATGAGGCCGATCACAGAACAGGACGGATCTTCCTCTATTTCTCCATCCTGGCTATCATTATCGCCAGCCTGGGGCTGTTCGGTTTGGCTTCCTTTGTGACCACCCAGCGAACCAAAGAGATCGGGATCCGGAAGGTCCTCGGGGCCTCGGAACCGCAGATTGTCGTCCTGCTGTCCACACAGTTCACCAAGTGGGTTCTCCTGGGTAACTTACTGGCCTGGCCGGCAGCCTATTTGTTGATGAGTCGCTGGCTGCAGCAGTTCGCCTACCGGGGAGGGATCTCGGTCTTGTCTTTTCTCGGGGCCTCTGTTGTCGTTCTGGTCCTCGCTTTGATGACAGTGAGTTCGCAGACGCTCATGGCCGCCTCGGCCAATCCCGCCAACTCCTTGAAGCATGAGTAGTACGCTGAACCTGGAAATGAATCAACTGACAATATTGTTGATCAACTGACAATATTGTCAGAGAATTAAAAATCACAAAATCATTATCTTTATTATATTCAGTCACTTATGTATTGGCACATTTATTGCTCTATCAACTGGTGTAAACAAATTTAAGGAGGTCAAATTGACTGTTAAAAAAGCATTGGTTATGATGGGAGTCATCCTCATCCTGGGCACAGGATTTGTTTTTGCGGCTGGGAATCCTCAGACACAGGAACAGGGAATAGCTCAGCAGCGTGCCGGGATAAGAGTTCAGACCCGAACTCTTTTTGTGGATGAGAACGGAGATGGAATCTGTGACTTTGCCAGGGACCATGACAACGATGGAATCCCCAACTGTCAGGATCCTGATTGGGAGAGACCTCAGGACGGAAGCGGATATATGAACAAAAATGGCAATAATTCCAATTCCAGCCAGTTCAGAAACGGAAACGGCAACTTGGGCGGTAACTCCTGGGGAAGGCAAGATTTTGGGCAAAATAAGGGTAGTTTTGGAAATGGAGTCTGTGACGGCACGGGGCCAAAAGGTAAAAGCAACAGAGGCGGCCGGGGATAATTTCGTGCAGAGAAAGAAGTATCACTTCTTGCTTACAGGGAAAAGAGGCTTGGCCTCTTTTCCCTGTTGATAGGCGGCCCAAATGAAAAAATACACTTCGCTGGCTCTTTTTTTGATTTTTTTGAGCACATCCGTGATAGCTGATACTTTCACTTTTTCTTTTTTTCAAAATCAGACAGATAACCTTTACCAGAATATTTCAGGTGAATCGGATTATTTATCGAATTTGAGTATTTATGTCGACAAAGATATTTCTCAATTTTCTCTGTTCACTCAGGGAAATTATTCTTATCTCTTCAATAATCCCGGCCTTTCCTACTACGTCCACAATCTGGGTCTTGATTATCTTTACCCCCTTAATGAAAAATCTGCATTCTATTTCTCTCTAACAGGAAAAGGAACGTTCTTCAATTCCGATTTCAGGGACTTCAATTATTTCTCCGTGGATTTTTTGGCTGCCTTCAAAACTTATCTCAGTCCGACTTCAATCGTGAAATCAAACTATACTCTTGAATACAAGAATTACACATCCTCCTTTTTTGATTTTTTAAGCCAAGCCGTTTTTATTTCCGTCGATAAATATTTTTCGACAAAAACGACTGTCAAGGCAGAGTTGAATTGGGGCTACAAATACTTTTTACATCCCTTTCTTTTGGAGCAGGTCGTTCCCCTTGATGGAGATCAATTCATGAATCGTGGCAATGGGAAAGGCCAGCACGCCGGCGGAACAAACACTCAATTCATTACAAAAACCGATGGCCAAGGACAGGGACTTCAAGTTATTTCGCTTGGAGGATTGATAGCCCAAGGCCTGGGAAGTGCTGTCGGGCTGAGGCTTTCGGGAATGAAACAATGGACTCTTTCAGGGGAAAATCCTTTCACATTTATCGAAGAATTCTACTCTGTCGAAAACCCGTCATATGATCAATTTTCCTGGGAAGGATATCAAATCAACAGCCAGTTTACGGTCTTGATCCCCTGGAATATCCAAATGAAAATAGGGTATACTTTAATGGATAAGAAGTTTCCCGGAATCGAGAGTTTGGATCTGGAGGGGGAATCTTTAGGGATTATCAGAAAAGATGTGAGAAAGCAAATCGAGGTGAGGGCAGAAAAGAATTTTCCGAAGATGACTGTCTATTTGTCTTATTATCACTTGAATAACCGATCCAACGATCCGTTTTTCCAGTGGAAAGGTCAATTCTTTTCCGCCGGAATCGAGTGGAATCTCAACTTTAAAGAGAAAGAATGAGAAAGATATTCATCCTTTGTTTTCTGCTCCTATTCACTCTGTCGACAGTCTCTATCTTCGGTCAGAAATCAGAACATTATTATAACGTCGATAAGGAAATAAAAATTGAGGGAACCGTACAGAAAATATTAATGGAACCCCGCTATAAAAACACATCTCCTTTTCTGGTCGTCATTCTCGATAAGAAAAACTCAAACGAGGAGTACAGGGTCGAATTGAGTCCGAAAAGATTTTTCAATTATGATCTTCATCAAGGCGAAAATCTGATGGTCATCGGCTCCTTCTTCACCTCAGGAGAAAAGGACCTGAACATTATCGCCCGGGAAATCCGATTCAGAGGAGAAATCCTCATGCTTAGAGACAAGCATGGCTTTCCAAACTGGAGAGGAAGGAAGAAAAAAAGAGGGGGCTGGAGCACAGGTTCGCGATTTTGAAAACTAAGAATTTCCTCTTGTTTTTTTACCTCCCCCTCGTCGGTATGGTAGCCATATTCTTTGTTCTTTCATCTATAAACCGGGGCTTTATCAAAAACAAAGTTGAAAATCTCATTAATGAGCAGCTTTATGCAACCGCTGAGATCCTGAAAGTGAACATTTCGTTTTTCTTAAAAGAAAATTTCACTCCTGAAGAGATTTTTAAATTCTATTCGAGTGAAGAAAATATTTATTATATGGCGCTTTTTGATGAGAACAAAGAAATTTTGGGCTGGATTTCCCGTTTTGAAGGATATCTGCCCATATCCCGAAATGATATTTTAGAAAAAAGATCATGGTTGATCGATTCTCCTGTTGGGAAGATTTTCAACCTGAATGTTCCTTTTGAACTGGACGATAAACAAACTTATTTTCTCTATCTCGGATATTCGCTGAGAAGCCTGGAAGACATGATGGCTAATTCCCGACGAAATTTCTTAATTATGTTCGGTGTCATCGTCGGTATTGGAATCATATTTTTCTTTGGCCTCTATAAGCTTCAAAACCATTACCTGGAAAAGGAGAAGGAAGCGGAAAGCGAAAAAAAAGAAAAAGAGCGGTTTCGAGAGATCTCTGCGTTCACTTCGGGAGTCGCGCATGAAATCAAGAATCCACTGAACAGCCTCTCTCTTTTTTGTGAGCTGTTGCAAAAGAAAGTCCCGGCAGAGCTGCAAGATGATGTCAAATTGAGCAAAAAGGAAGTTCATAAAATATCCAGGATCATTGACCAGTTTTCAGACATTCAGAGACCCTTAAAATTGAATAAGGAAAAATTTGACCTGGAAGAGCTGATAAAAGATATTCAGGCCTCTCTCATGAATGAATTCAGCCGAATCAATGAGAGAATCCATTTTTCCCAGACCCGTCCCATTCTTATAAATGCCGATAAACAGCTGATCAGCCAGGCTTTTTTTAACCTCCTAAAAAATTCTCTGGAAACGGAGGCGGAAGGCGCTATCGAAATCAGAGCCAGTCTGAATAAAAATACAGTTTTGTTGACATTCAGAGACGCAGGGCAGGGGATATCCGAAAAAGATAAAGAAAACATCTTTCTTCCTTTTTTTTCGAAAAAAGAAAAAGGGATGGGCATCGGTCTTTACCTTACTAAAAAAATATTAGAAGCTCACGGAGGGAAGATAGAAGTTCAGAGCGAACTGGGGCATGGAACGACTTTCTCGGTCCACATTCCCGGAGGTCAACATGAATAGGGTGAGTATTTTAGCCATAGAAGATGATCCACTTCAGAGAAAACTGATCAAAGAGAATTTGGAACAGAAAGATTATGTTGTCTATGAAGCGGCCTCCGGATCGGATGCTTTAGCCATCATCGCTGAATTCCCCGTCGACATTGCTATTGTCGATTACAAGCTGGAAGCAGAAACCGGAATCGATATTATCAAACAGCTATTGGAAAAAAATCCGTTGATCACTCCGATTATGGTCACAGCGTTCAGCAACGTTGAAAATGCCGTGGAAGCGATAAAAATGGGCGCCTATGATTATATCGTCAAACCGATCGACTTCGAAAAATTCCTTTTAGTGGTCGAAAGAGCTCTAGAACGACAGAGATTGCAGAAGGAGGTTTTGTCGCTTCGCAGTTCTCTGCAAGAAAAATTCAGTTCCAAGAACTTTGTGTTTTCATCTCCAGCCATGAATGATGTCGTTCACATGATGTCAAAAGCCTCTCAGAGCGATGCCACGGTCCTCATTTCCGGTGAAACGGGCACGGGGAAGGATCTGGTGGCTAAAACCATCCATTTTTCTTCGAAGAGGAAAAATGGACCGTATCTGGCGGTGAATATCCCTTCCTTACCTGAAACATTGATAGAGAGCGAACTTTTCGGAGCGGAGAAAGGTTCCTTTACTGGCGCACATGAAAGAAAAATCGGAAAATTCGAAGCCGCGTCCGGGGGTACTCTCTTCCTCGATGAAATAGGTGACCTTCCACACCAACTGCAGGTCAAACTGCTGCGTTTTCTTCAGGAAAGGGAATTTTATCGATTGGGCTCATCGAAGCCTCTCAAATCAGATGTGAGAATCATTGCGGCCGCGAATAAAGACCTGGAAAAATTGATCGAAGAGGGAAACTTTCGGCCGGACCTTTACTACAGGCTCAATGTGATCCCCGTTTATGTTCCTCCATTAAGAAACAGGAGAGAAGATATTCCTCCACTGGTCGATCACTTCATAAGAAGATATTCAGAAAGGGAAAAAAAGAAAATCGAAGCGATTTCAGCCGAAGCCATGAACCTCCTTCTTTTTTATTCGTTTCCGGGGAACATAAGGGAGTTGGAAAATTTCATCGAAAGAGCGATTGTTTTTTGCGATGGAACCTCCATAACGACTGCTGATCTGCCTCTGTTTCTAAAAGAGAAGAAGGAAGAGACAATCGCGGGTGAAGCCGCCTCTTTGACTGACAAAGTGCAGCGTCTTGAGATCAGAGAGATCAAGAAAGCCCTATTAGAGAAAAATGGGACAAAGAGCAAGGCGGCAAAAATGCTCGGGATTACAGAGAGGATGTTGAGTTATAAGATGAAAATTTATGGACTTTCTCCTGATGAATAAACAGCGGTGAACCTCGATTCCAATTAGGGCTGTTGGTCTTACTTCTTGATCGGCCGCTTCCAGCGGATAGGGGGCGGCGGTTCAGGCTTGAGCTCCACTCCTTCTGTCTCCAGCAGCCGGAGCGCTTCCTTCACTGCGGCTTCGAGCTGGGGATCGCGGCCGTCGATGACCGGCTTGGGATCGTTCCGGACCTCGATGTCCGGCGCCACACCTTCGGCTTCTACGGCCCATTCCCCATTCGCATCGATGAATCCGCCGCGGGGAGCCACAAAGCGTCCGCCGTCGATAAGGGGCGGCGTATCCCATGTCCCGACCAGTCCTCCCCAAGTTTTGGTGCCCACCAAAGGACCGATCTTCTTGAACCGGAAGAGGTGGGGAAGAAGGTCTCCACCGGAGCCTGACCGCTCGTTGATGATCATGACCTTGGGGCCCCACAGTCCCGCCATAGGCTGGGTGAAAGGCTTCCTGTCCCCGGCGCGGGAGTTGAAATACCCGGTCAACGTCCGGCCGAGAACCTCGACGATGTAATCCGCGGCCGAGCCGCCGCCGTTGTTTCGTTCGTCGATGACGGCTCCCTGGCGGTCCTGCTGGGCGAAGTACATGCGGTTGAAGTACGTGTAACCGCCGCGGCCGGTGTTTGGGACGTAAACATATGCCAAACGGCCTCCACTCATTTCGTCCACGATTTTCTGGTTCTTGGCCACCCAGGCCCAGGAGCGGAGCTGGCCCTCGCTGGAGACGGGCTCGATAAAAATTTCCCTGGCGTCTTCGTGGGAAGGCCGCCCGTTCACCGTCACTTTGATGGTCCGGCCCGCTGTTCCTTCCAGCAGCATGAACGGATTTATCGGAACCCGCAGTTCCTGTCCGTCGATTCCCAGGAGATAATCCCCCTCTTTTACGTTCATTCCGGGCACGGCCAGAGGTCCCAGAAGGCCCGGATTCCAGTCCTCTCCGGTGTAGATGCGGGTGATCCTGTAAAAACCGTCGGCCTCTTCGAGATCCACACCCAAGAGCCCTGTTCGCGGATTGTCTAGGTCGGGATAGTCGCCGCCGGAGACGTAGGAGTGACCCACGGCGATCTCTCCGGAGAGAATATCCAGAACGTAGTTGAAGTCGGAGCGGTGGTTGACACCCTCCAGCCAGGGCTTGTACCAAGTCCACACGTCATCCCAGGGTGCTCCGTGGGTGTTATCCACATAGAGGAAATCGCGCATAAAACGCCATCCGTCCCGCAGCATTTGAGCGTACTCGGCCCGTGGTTCGACGTAAAAGCGCATTCCGGTCAAGGAGAGACGGCCGGCCCCCGCTTTGGGCGGAGCTCCCCCGGTGTCTGCGATTGACCAGTTCGTGCCTGAGCGGTAAAGAAGTTTCTTCCTGTCATGAGAAGTCGTCACACCGCTCACACCCTCCAGAAAAGTTTCCTCCTTCTTGTCTTTCAGCGTGTAGCGTCGCAGGTTGAATCCCCCGCGCCCCGTTCCAGCCTCGGCTACGAAAACTCTTCCTTCGGGCCCCCGCATCAAACCGACATAGTCCCCCTGGGGAAGTCCGGGGGCGCTCAGGATTCGTCTGGTTAGGCCATCGATGTCGATGGTCACATCGGGAGCTTCAGTCTTTTTCCCGGCTACGGCCTCTTCCTGGCCTGACGGCCGCTTTTTTGCGGGCGGTCCTTCTGCCTCTTTTTCAGCTTGCTTCTCGTCGCCGTTCTCCTCCTCATCGCTAGTGGGCAGGAAGGGGGAAGGCTCGTCTTTTTCAAGGATGGCCAGGTAGAGGGCCCGTGTTACCGGATGGTCGTAAGAGGTCATGTCCAGCCAGCCCGTATTCAGCCCATAGTTGGTGGAGGCCAAAAAGTAGAGGTACTTCCCCGAAGCGTCCCACACGGGGCTGATGGAGTCGGCCATCCCGTCCGTGAGTTGGTGTCTTTCGCCGGTCCGGATGTTGTAGGCGAAAACCGCCCGGAGCTGGTTGTCCAGCCGGCGGGCGTAGGCGACCCAGCAGGAGTCGGGAGACCATACCGGATTCATCGACCGCTCGGGATTGGCGTACCGGTCCGTATCGACATGCGTGACTTTTCCTGATGCCAGTTCGACCACGAGCACCCGGTAGTCCGTGTCCGTAAATGCCAGATGGGTCCCGTCGGGGGACCAGGTGGGGACGAAGAAGAACGAGGGATCGGGAATTTCTATCCGCCGCGGATTGGCGCCTTCTTGATCGGCCACCATCAGACCGTATTCTCCTCCCTCGTCGTTGAACCAGGCGATGGTCATTCCGTCAGGCGACCACACAGCATGCCTGTCCGCCACGCCGGGGCTCCGGGTGATGTTCCGCCAGCTCCCTTTCTCGGCTGGTACGGTGAAGAGGTCCCCACGGTACTCGAAGAGAGCCCGTTTTCCCGTGGGGGAAAGCCGGGCGTCCCGCAGTTGCGCCGCCGAAACGTCTTCCCAACGCGGCCGGACCCAGTTCTGGTCCGCGGCCACCCTGATCTCCAACTGCCGGATTGCCCCTGTTCCGGGATCGAGTTCGTGGAGATAGCCGCCCTGTTCATAAATCACAACTCCGGCGCCTGAGCCGAGGCTCTTCACGTCGAAATCGGCGTGGAAGGTGAGTTGTTTCTCCTCCTTCGTCCGGGGATTCCAGGACCAGACGTTGGCCGCGAAGTCACGTTCGGAAATATAGTAGACAACTCCGTCCATCCATGAGGGATTCATATGCCGCTCGCCTTCCCAGGGGGGAATCTCCCGCCGGAAATCGTCCAAGCTCACGACGGAAATAGGTTGGGCCTGGCCTCCCCGATAGTTCCGCCATTCCGGATCCCAGAAACCGACCTCCTGGTAGGCGATAAAGCCGCCGTCCCCGGAGATGCGTCCGTCATAGGCGCGAGGGATAGGCAGTGCCTGGGGAAATCCGCCTTCGGCTGGGACCGTGAAAAACTTCGATCCGGCGGTTGGGTGCCCTTCCCGGCCGGATTGGAACAGCACCTTTTTTCCGTCGGGCGTCCACCCCATGGCCGTATCCCTTCCTGGATGCCAGGTCAGGCGTTTGGGTTGGCCTCCCTCCGAGGGGACGACGTAGATGTCGGTATTCCCGGCGTACTGGGCTGTGAAGGCGATAAACCGGCCGTCCGGAGAGAAGTGGGGATTCGTTTCCCCGCCGACGGCGCTGGTGAGGCGTCGAGTGTCTCCACCGTCCCGGCCCACCACCCAGATATCGTTGGCGTGGACAAAGGCGATAGCGTCCTTGCTCACGGTGGGACTGCGCAGGATACGGGTTCCCTGGGCGTAAATTTTTTGCCCGGATACTGCTATTCCCAAGAGCAGAAGAGTGAAAGAAAGCCCATAGATGAGCAACCGAGGTCTTGGATGAAACATGAGAAGCCCTCCTTGATTCAAGTGTTTATGGATCAATTTGCACGTGTTCAACGACCACACTTCATGGATAATAAATCATGCCGGGGTGGGGAGTCAATGAAAAGTGGAAAACCCCAAGGAAAGCATGCCGGAATGATGCTCATTAGTCTTCCTCATCTTGCCTTCGTGGGCATTAGAGTAGAGAATTCCGCTTTTAATTTTTTCGCATCGGCAACTTCAGGGAGGCTAGGATTGGTCGTTCTTGCAAAAAGTATAAAAAAAAAGATCGGTTTTAATGGCTTATCTTAGAAATTTTGCTAACCGCATAATCTTTATTTTTA
>CBFDBS010000058.1:0-10815 GCA_965603105.1 uncultured bacterium | reverse complement strand
CCCCATTCATGCCCCAATGCTCCCACATAGACGACATCGGGATTTGTCCGGTCGATGATGATTTTAGCGATTTGTCTCGTCTCTTCGAGACCCATGTTTTTCCAGGCCTTGCCTCCGTCTTCGGATTTGTAAACTCCATCGCCGATACCAACGCTGTTTCTCGTCGTCGCTTCCCCCGATCCCACCCAGACGATCTCGGGTTGGCTTTGCGACACGGCGACAGCTCCCACCGCCACGGAACTTTCGTTTTCGAAGACGGGCTGCCAGGTAATCCCGTTGTTTTCCGACTTCCAGACGCCGCTGGGACCTACGGCCGCATAAATGATCGAAGTGTTGCTTTCCACTACGGCGAAATCCACGGTCCGGCCTCCCATAATGGCCGGTCCGATATTCCGCATCTTCATGGCCTCGATAAGAGAGGCATAATCAGTCGCGGCTTCTTCGGAACTTACGGACTGTGCTCCACCATAAAGAAATAGTCCAGTCAAAAAAACACAAAGAGCACAGATTAACTTTATTCTTTGTTTAGACATCAAGCTTCCTCCTTTAGATTTAGAGCAAAATGAAATATCATTCGCCATATATGAGGCTTTTTAGGGAATAGACCTAACCGTGTATCTACCCTCATCCCCAATAGCGTAGCATCTTGTCCCTGCTGATAGGACTCCTGTTCAAAATTCTTTTAAGAAAATTCTCTTTCTTTTGTGTCTCCGGGCATCATAATACTTCCAGAAACTCTGGACCTTGACATTCTCTTCCAATTCGCTGTTGCTCTCCCCGAATTCGATCTTCTTGTCGATTGCAATTTGAGTGAGATCAAGCATCAGGAGGGCATTGGCACCTTTTCCCTGGTAATGGGGAAGAATGCCAACCAAGTAAATGTCAAGCACTTTCGGATTCTTGAGAGCCTTCATAAGATGGATAAAACCGAAGGGATACAGCCGTCCTTTGGCTTTTTGAAAGGCCTTCGACAGGGAAGGCATAGTGATTTGAAATCCGATCAGTTTGTCCTCCTGATCGACGATTAAGGTCACATATTCGGCTAGAATAAATGAAAAATACTTTTTGGTAAAATGCTGGACTTGTTTTTCAGTGAGTTCCGTAAAATAAAAGAGCGGGGCATAAGCGGCGTTGATGACATCGAAGACTTGGCTGGCATAAGGCGCCAGATCCTTTTTTGAACGGCTCTTTACAATCCTGACCTTTTCCCTTTTCTGGACGATGGCGGCTATCCTTTCCGCTTTATCCGGAACGGCCTCGGGAACCCTGGCTCGATATTCGACATAGTCCACCTCTTTCTCATAACCCAGTCTTTCCATGTGTTCCTGGTAGTAAGGGTAGTTGAAGACCGAAGCGGTCGTCGGCAACTCTTCAAAGCCTTCGATAAGGGTGGCCTGTTGATCAAAAGTGGAGAATCCAAGAGGGCCGTGGAGACCCTTCATCCCCTTGGATCTTGCCCACTCTTCAACAGTTTCAAAGAGGGCTTTGGACACTTCCCTGTCATCGACGAAGTCCGGCCGGCTGAAACTTGCGTATTTGTTTTCCCATTTCTTGATGTACTTGGTGTTAAAGATACCGGCAATGCGGCCGACGATTTGACCGTCTTTATAGGCAAGCCAGTAATTGGCTTCGCAGTAATCAAAAGCCGGGTTTTTATCCGGACGGAGCGTCTCCATTTCGTCTTTTATTAACGGGGGAATCCAATAATTGTTATTTTTATAGAGAGAAAACGGAAACATGACAAACTTCTTCAAATCCCGCCGGCTGACAACTTCCTTGATTTCGACACTCATGGTCTTTTCCCTCCAGTGTCCTTTTTTTTAAATCATAATATTTTTTGCTGCAGATGTGAATTTTTTTTTATGATCGTTTTGTTCTCCGGTCTTGGATATGCACCTTTTGAATAAGCCATGCCTTAGGATTAATTACAAGGCTTCAGGAGGAAAGCCTCCGGCATTCTGATTGATAAAGCACAACTTTAAAGATCTGTCGATCGTGATAAATGCCGGAGATTGGGAAGTCTCTTAATTTAATCCCGTTTAATTCAACCCTCTTTTCTTCAGGAGAGGTTCGACCTTAGGCTCGGTTCCTCTAAATCTGACATAGAGTGTCATCGGATCTTCGGTGCCGCCGGCAGCCAGGATGTTCTTTCTGAAGGAATCGGCCGTTGCTCTGTCAAAAAGGCTCGTCTCCTTGAAAGCTTCGAAGGCGTCGGCATCCAGCACTTCGGCCCAAATATAACTGTAGTAGCCGGAGGAGTATCCACCGGCGAAGATGTGGCGGAAATAGGGACTCCTGTAGCGGACAACGATTTCTGGAATCAAACCGATTTTCCCCAAGGAGTTGTTTTCAAACTCCCAGACATCCAGTTCTTCGGTTGCGGTCAATGTGTGCCAGTCCATATCCAGAAATGAGGCGGCCAGGTATTCGACGGTGACAAATCCCTGATTGAACTGTCCGGCGCTGATTATTTTGTCGATGAGATCCTGGGGGATAGGCTCTCCTGTTTCATAGTGTTTGGCGTACATTTTAAGGACTTCGGGATGAAGAGCCCAGTTTTCCATGATTTGAGAAGGAAGCTCAACAAAATCCCTGGAAACGGCGGTCCCGGACAGGGTTTCATATGTGGAGTCGGAGAGGAGTCCATGCAAGGCGTGGCCAAATTCATGAAAGAGAGTCGCCACTTCTTCCAAAGTGATTAAAGACGGCTTTTCCGCCGTCGGCTTGGAAAAGTTTCCGACATTGAAGATGACAGGCGTAACTTTTTTGCCCTTCATCCTCGACTGTTTTCTTATAGAATTCATCCAGGCTCCACCTCTTTTGCTGGACCTGGGGAAATAATCCGTGTAGAGAATCCCTACATGGGTTCCGTCTGCTTCCTTCACTTCAAACACCTTGACATCCTCATGATACTTGGGAATGTCCGTTCTTTCCTCAAACTGGAGTCCATAAAGATTTGAGGCCACAGAGAAGACTCCGTCTATAACATTTTCAAGCTTAAAATAAGGCCTCAATATTTCATCATCCAGAGCATATTTAGCCTTTTTGAGCTTTTCGGTGTAGTACCACCAGTCCCAGGCTTCGAGTTTGAACTGTTTTCCTTCTTCATCCATTATTTCCTGTAGAGATTGGGCTTCCTGCTTGGCAATCTGAAGAGCAGGCTCCCAAAGCTTGTTGAGGAGGTCGTAGACATTCCCGGGGACTTTGGCCATGTTCAACTCGAGCACAAAATGAGCATGGGTTTCATAACCCAGAAGGTTGGCCTTTTGCACCCTGAGGGCCGCGATTCTGGAGGCAATGGCTTTGTTATCATATTCATTGTCGTTGTTGCCGCGGTTGATATAGGCCTTGAAGATTTTCTCTCTCAAATCCCTTTTCTCTGAATACTGGAGGAAGGGAATCATGCTGGGCTTGTGAAGAGTGAAGATCCATTTTCCCTCTTGACCCAATTCGCTGGCGGCCTCGACAGCGCCGGAAATGACCGCATCCGGCAAACCGGCCAGATCTTCCTGGCTGTCGATGATCAGTTGAAAGGCATTGTCTTCCTTCAAGACATTCTGTCCGAATTTGAGCTCCAAGAGGGAAAGCTCTTCATTGATTGTCCTCAATGTTGCCTTCTTTTCCTCATCCAGATTGGCTCCTCCCCTCACAAAAACTTTATACGTTTTATCCAGAAGAGTGTCCTGCTCGACAGTCAGGTTGAGTCTGTCCCGCTTGTCATAAACGGCTTTCACTTTCTCAAAGAGTTCTTTGTTCAGAAAAATGTCGGTCTGATGTTTGGAAAGAAGAGGGGTGACTTCTTCAGCAATCCGTTGAATCTCGTCGTTGGTATTAGCGCCGTCGAGACATCCGAAAACATTTTCCACTTTGGTCAACAGAGTGCCGCTTCTGTCCAGTGCTTCGATCGTATTTTTGAAACTTGGCTTTTTCCTGCTGCTAGCCAAGGCGTCGATCTCCGCTTTGTGCAGTTCGATGCCCTTTTCGAAGGCAGGGATGAAGTGCTCTTCCTTGATCAAATCGAACGGCGGTGTTTCAAATGGAGTCGTCCAGGGCCTGAAAAAGGGATTGTTTCCCTCCAAGACGATTTCCTCTTTTTTTACACACGCCCAACACAGAATGCTGAAGCAAACCATTAAAAGAATCAGCTTTTTCATTCACATCTCCTTTGCACAAGAGAATTAAGCCCTGAAAGGGCATAAGTCTCTCCTTTCCAATTCCTAGCGGCTAGGGATTGTCAATCATAAAACAAATGAATCGAAATTCCAAGATCACATCTGAGTCTATTTATAATTGATGTTCAACATTGATGCTGTGTTTCGATCATTTTTTCCTAAAATCACAAAGGGAGGATCCTCAGCCAAGTCATCCTCCTCTTCCAGACCTTCCCCTTCATTTTTGACCTTTGAAGTTATAACATCTGTAAATGTAGGTTTCCCTCACTTTGTAATGTCCGGCTCTAAATGTTTCCACTTTTTCCGGCCCTTCGATCGAATCGAAAAAAAACCTCTGGGAAGGCGGCAAATAATAGCGGCTAGTTGTCACATAAATGGCGTTTCTTCCGGCGAGGTTTTTGGTATCCTGCCAGAAATCGAACTGGTCGATTCCCGCAGAGAGGCAATAGACATTATTAGGGTCTTTTAAGGCAAAACTGAGCTGGGAGGCCGGATTGTAGTGACTGCTGAAAACGAAAGGGGCGCTCCTTTCTTCGGACATTTCCCGTGCGATCTCTGTCACCCTTTCGGCCACCTCCTTCCAGCCGAAGAGATCGTTTGTGGGATCATACCGGGTCACTTCCCATCCGGTCAAATCACTCTCTAGATCTACCCTGGAAAAATCGGGCCGACATATTGGGAAGAAGAGCTGTATGTTCATAGCCAAAAGAACAAGGATGGGAATAACCAGAGACACCGCTACCATGATCTTGACAGCCGAGAGCCTGAAAATCCCTCCCCTCAAAGATAACACATCACATCCCACCCTCTTCCTATTTTGACTTTGATAATGCGCTTTTTTCTCCTGATATTCGGTAAAGAGCCAAGAAGCACCGATCAGCAGCGGCAGATAGCCGAGTCCGGGCCAGTGGGGTTCGGCCTCGCTGGTCAGACACATGACTATGTAAAAAAAGAGAAGAGTGGGAGCCGATGTCATGACGATGAATCTGTCCCGAACATCTCCCCCCCCGGGCTTGAAACTCCTCTTGATTTTAATAGAAAGAGTCACACACAAGAGAATGAAAAGAAGAGGTGTGACCACTCCCATCTGTCCTGCAAAAAGATTCCAAATATTGCTCCAAACAAATCCCTCCTCATGCCGGCTGCTCAAATGGAAGACAAAACTCGCCCAATTCTCTCTTAGGTTCCAAAACAGAATGGGGCTGGCTACAATCCCCGAGAGGACAAAGGTCAAATACGGATAGGGGGTTTTCAAATGCCGCCTGAGCCGAACATCCGATCCGAGAAAAAGGAGAGTGCTTGGGATAAGAAGGACGGCGAAGTACTTCGAAAGAAGAGCTAAACCCAGAACAACGCCCATAAGCAACCAATGCCGCCGCCGGACTCCACGAGTCACCCGGTACAAGAGAAGAAGATAAAAAAGCCAGAAGACAGTCAGGGGAGCATCGGGGACAGTAAGGATGCCCACCAGAAAGTAAAGAGGGACGATATTGGTCAAAAGGAGAGAGAAATAGGCGGTCTTCCGGTTCCCGGTTATCTCCAGAGCCAAAAGATAGATGAAAAAACAGGAAACGGTGAACAGGATTACTGTCCCGATTCTAAGGAAAAAAGACGAATCGCCTCCTATGGCCGTTGTCACAGCGATCATCCAGGCGACAGCGGGGGGATGGTCGAAATAGCTCCAATCCAGATGCTTGGACCAGGTCCAGTAATAGGACTCGTTGTCTCCGGGTCCGACGGCCCCGATGATTATCAGATGATAAACGGTCACCAGGACGACAAGAAGCAGTGCCCGGTTCCGGTACTTCAAATCCTCTTGAGTCAATAAATCACCCTGTTTGAAACATAATGCTTATATCACAGTCGGATTTTCCGGTCAAAATCCCTGTTTTGGAAATACTTCGAATCGTTCATAAATGGTGTTTTGCTCGACAAAAAAATGATATATTCTGATAGACTCGAGAAGACACCGAATGAACAGCAACACCAATTCAGCCGGAAAAGCTTCCCTCCAGCGCATCGTCACCCTCGACGGCTGCCGCGGCGTGGCCATCTTCCTGATGACTTTTTTCCACAGTTTTTATCATGTGCTCAATTATGACGCCATCGCCAAAGATCCGAACCGGCTGCTCGAATATCCCAAGATCCTGCTCGGATTTCTGGGATTTTTTATCTACCTGGGAACATGGAACACTTTTTTTCTCCTCGTCTCTTCAATCGTCAACACCTACGTTATGGCCAGGAGCGCCGCCAGAGGTGTCAATCTCAAACTCCTTCTGTGGAAACGAGTCATCACGGGCATCATTCTTCTTTTTGTGGACCATCTCATCGAAGGCCTCGGATATTGGGGGGTTCTGGGGAAGGGTTTGAGGACCGGAAGCTGGAAGAACCTCGATGATATCTGGAATCCCCTATTCATGATCCAGACACTGGAGATGATCGCCTGGGCCATCATCATCACCTCGATTTTCAACTATTTCCTGCTCAAGAAAAGGGGACACACCAAGTCCGGACGCAATATCAGAGTCTATTTTGCTCTGACGCTAATTGTTCTTCTTCTGACACCGCTGGTGCAGTCGTGGGTGGACAGCAGGCCATGGTCTCTGCCTTCCAGCCTTTCTGAAAACCCGGATCTGTTCGACACTGCCGGATGGCCGGACATTCTCATCCAGACTCATAATCGATCAATTCTGACCTGGTTTCTCGTCATTCTGGCCGGAGATTTTGAACCCCTGTTTCCTTGCCTTTCGACCGGTTTCGTCGGGGCGGTCATCGGTTTTTTCCTGGCCTTTCCCCGCTCTTCGAAAACCTTCTTTAAGCTGGGATTTTTAGCTGCGGCAGGAAGCATTCTAACAGGAGTTCTGCTGATCGCGGCCGGAATGCCGTTTTCCGCTTTTCACCGCCCGGCCCTGACCAACCATCTTATCCAGCTGGGAGGACAGCTGATTGCCGTCCTTCTTCCCTTAAGGCTGGTGGAGTTCAGGGGAAGAGCACAAAAATCCGCCAACAGCCGGTTAATCCGTTTCATGCGGCGATGGGCCATGGTTGCGCTTACAGTCTATGCCCTGGAAATCTTCGATATCTTTCCCGAATGGACCCTCAATTTGACCATAGGCAAGCTCAGCGGTCTGAATTTTTTCCAGAGAATTTTCACCTTCGACGAGCTCCACCTGGCTCTGCTGGTGGCCGTCTATTCCGTTATCTGGTACTACCTGCTTCTGCTCCTTTGGGGAAAAATAGACTACAGGTTCACCCTCGAATGGTTTCTCATTCAGATCCAGGGCCTCGTTTCCGGACAGAAATCGGAGAGGCTCAATGTGGAACTGATGCTCCATCGTGTCGAGTGGATGAATTTCAAACTGGAATGATTTTAGGGATACATTTCCAAAACCGTGGTTTTGATTCTTTCATGGGTCCTGTCACGGCTTCCTCCCCCACCTGGGTGGAAATCTCCTTCATTGTGCCATCCGTTCAAAGGTTCAAATCGTGGTTTTGGAAATGTTTTCTTGATGAGAAGTGGTTTTTTTTTAAAACTTGTCGTACAATTTATAAGCCATTTAAAAATATTCCAATAGGCCATAATAGGAGATCAAAATGAAACCGACTCAAAAACCCGTCAATCCCTGTTTCTCCTCCGGACCCTGCGCCAAACATCCGGGGTATTCCATCGATGAGCTTAGGGACACTCCCTTAGGAAGGTCACACAGGAGCGGTTTAGGCAAAGGCAAACTGGCTGAGTCCATTGACAAGACCAAGCACATATTAGGGCTTCCGGAAGACTACCTGGTCGGCATTGTCCCCGCTTCGGATACGGGGGCGTTTGAGATGGCCATGTGGTCACTCCTCGGCCCCCGCGCTGTGGATGTCTTTGCCTGGGAATCCTTCAGCAAGGGCTGGGCGACGGATATCACCAAACAGCTCAAGCTGGAAAACACGCGTGTCTTCGAAGCGGTATATGGCAAGCTGCCCGACCTGTCCCTGGCCGACTTCGACCACGATGTCGTTTTTGCCTGGAACGGCACAACGAGCGGTGTCAAGGTTCCAAACGGAGATTGGATTCCTGACGACAGGGCCGGACTAACTTTGTGCGACGCGACTTCGGCCATCTTTGCCATGGAAATCCCCTACCTCAAGCTGGACGTTATCACCTACTCCTGGCAGAAGGTTTTAGGAGGGGAAGCCGCCCATGGAGTTTTGATTCTCTCTCCGCGGGCCGTCGACAGACTGGAAAGCTATGTTCCACCGTGGCCTCTGCCGAAAATTTTCCGGATGACGAAGGGCGGAAAACTGATTGAAGGTATCTTCAAAGGCTCGACAATCAATACGCCGTCAATGCTGGCCAATGAGGACTATTTGGCTGCTCTCAAATGGGCCGAGAAGGTCGGAGGACTCCAAGGCTTGATCCAGTGCAGCAACGCCAACCTCAAAGTCTGGGAAGATTTTGTCGAAGAGCACGACTGGATCGACTTTCTGGCTGAAAACAAAGAGATCCGTTCCAATACGAGTGTCTGTTTTACGGTGGATCTCCCCGAGGACAAGCTGAAAGCCCTGGTTAAAATTTTAAGCGATGAGAATGTCGCCTTCGACTGCGGTTCCTACCGGGATGCCCCTCCGGGCTTGCGTTTCTGGTGCGGCGCAACTGTAGAAGAATCTGACCTCAAGATTGTCTCCCAGTGGCTGGAATGGGCCTTTAACGAAGTCAAATAGTAAAAAGACGAAGCGCCTCAGGTATTCTCTAAAACTTCAAAGTCAACCTGTATCTGTAACCTAAATCTTTCATCTTGAACTTGAAGGATTTAATAACTTTGATTTCAGGCGTATTCCATTTGGCGATACAGGCATAGACTTCCTTGTGCCCCTGGTTTTTTGCATACTGCAGCATTTCCTTGTGCAGACTTTTCGAGATGCCCCTGTTCCTGTAAGGCTTGGAGACAAATGTGATCTGGAGGAAAAACTCGGGAGGCCTCCATTTCTCCGTGACCGGCAGGATATCATACATGTTGTCCACTTCGGGAGCTCCCAGAGACGGAAAACCCATCAGGAATCCGACCACCTTCCTGTCCACTTCGGCCACAAACATCTTGTATTTGTTCCCGCGCTTGAGGTAACGGTTCCTGTAATCGTCGACACCGGATTTTATTTTGACGTCCTTGAATTTTTTCGCCAATTCGGCTTCCAACTCCCGGACAAGTTTTAGAATCCGTTCCAAATCTCTCGGTTTGTATTCCCTGATCTTGACTTCAAATTCCATCATATCTTCCCTCTAGAAGAGACAAAATGTTGACTGTTCCTATCATAACAAAAACAGTAATTTATTTCTTTCCTTTTCTCCCTGGCGGAAAAGGATCCCGATTCCATGAAGCGAAAATCCGCCTGCTCCATTTATGAGCAAAACTAAGAGGTGAGGCCATGGCGTTAGAAATGCAAGCGAGTGAAATCCTGCTCAAATCTTTTTATCCTTTCCCATACAATATGGAAGAGAACTGATTAAAAAAAACTTGACATACATAGTTCTTCTACGTATTTTATACATAGAACTACGAGGTAAAATGAAACAGGCAAAGGAGTCAGTCCAATGGTGTCCAAAGATTTAGTGGCCGCATCGGCCAAACCTCTCGTCCTGTCCATCCTGTCCGAAGGCTCCAGCTACGGCTACAGGATTATCCAGCGCGTCCAGGAACTGTCCGATGGAAAAATGGAGTGGAAAGACGGCATGCTTTACCCTGTCCTTCACCGATTGGAAGATCAGGGCCTGATCACATCGGAGTGGAAAGTCCTCGAAAACGGGCGGAAGCGGAAATATTACCGCCTTCGTGCCGAGGGAAAAGAAGCGCTGGAAAAAGAAAAACAGCAGTGGATGCTCGTCCACTCCACATTTTTGAAACTGTGGGAGGCCAAGCGATGTTCGATCTAAGAATCCAGCTCAAGAGATGGAGCTCACAGCTCAAAAAGAGTGAGTCATTCAAAACCGGGGATATCGAAGAGCTCGAAGACCACATCCTGGAAAAGACCAAAAGCCTTCAGGAAAAGGGGCTGACGGAAGAGGAGGCCTTCTGGGTCGCCGTCCACCAGACGGGCGATCCCGATTCTTTAAACGGGGAGTACAAAAAAATCAACCTGAGAACAATCTGGCATAAAAGACTGTTCTGGATTTTCGGCGGCTATGTATTTTTCACAGCCCTTCACAAGCTTGTCACAATCCCGTCGAATTTCCTCCACGGTTTATGGAACACCAAGACTATGGCGGCCGAAAACATCAACACCTATTTTATTCTAGATTCTGTTTTTAAAGTCCTCTTTATGGCTGCTTTGGCAGCCCTCACTTTTTCCGACAGATTCAAGATTTTTCTTGAAAAAAGAATTTTCAATCGCGACAGAATAAAAAAGATGAAGCCTCTAAACATGGTGCTTTGTTTTTTCCCAATCACATTACTTCTGGGATTCTTCACATGGACTTTTATTAAATCTTGCATCACATTCCGCTTTACCTACCCTAGAAGTCTCTCTTTCTTTCTGACTGGCTACTTTGATCCTCTCTGGTGGTATTTTTTCTTCGTTCTTTTTATTCTGGTCTCGCTGTCTCTTTTCCGGGAAAAAAGAAGAACATCATTAAGCCGGCACGATATTTGAATCTATATTATTT
>CBFDBS010000057.1:0-10818 GCA_965603105.1 uncultured bacterium | reverse complement strand
TTTCAAGTTATCCAAGTTTTCAAAGCCTGACCCCAATTCGGGTTATTGTAGGCTGAGGGAGAAGTGATAAGGATGGGTGTAGGCGATCAGGCCTTCTTCCTTTTTCAGATCGATACTGAGGCTGTAGAGAAACCTCCCTTTGAAGCGGTACGGTGCTTCGGCGGGAAAGTGAAGGGATGCCGTTTCTCTACTGGTTTTTCCCTTAAAAAGACTCTTGTCGAAATAGCGGATCTGAGCATCGAATATCCCATCGGGAGATCCGAATTCGAGCCTCAATTTATCAAGAGGCTGCCAGGAAGTGAAATAGAAGACATAAGAGCGTTGGTCGCGCGGGAGTTGGAACTGTCCCGGAGAGGTCATCCTGAGCACTCTTCCCAAACCGTAGAAAGTCACCTTCTCTCCCGTTGGATAGATCACGTTTGTTGGGGACTGCAGGACAAATCGAGGATAGAGGATTCCCCAGGCGAAGACCACCACAAGGATCAGACAGACCAGCACGGCCTGACTGCTTAAGCCTAGGGTGAATGAGTGCTTTTTAACGAGCACATAGGATACACAAAAAAGAAAAAAGATGCCTACCCAAATAAAATTCGGGATCCATCCCCGGTTATTCATCTTCAAAAAAGAGGGCAAGTACTGCGGCAGATAGAAATGAAGGTTGCTCAAATGGACAAACAGGTCTCCAGACCGCAACACGGTTCCCGATGTTGTCGGCTGATAGAGGGCCCACGGATTTTTAAGAAGGACAGCTACAGTTAAAAAGCTGAATGCCAGCGCGGCATTAAAAAGTAAAGCGTAAACCTTCTTTCGATTGTGTGCCAGAAAATAACCGAGAAAAAGAGCCATCACCCAAAAGACGGCGACCTGGATTCTGGCCTGTGGAGCATAGGCCCCCCGCTGGGTGAGAAAGGCCTGAACGAGTACGTACGGGGCGGTCAAAAAGCAGAGCATCAAAAGCTTGCGCCAGTTCCTTTTCCCCAGCTCAATCATTCCCAAAAAAGAAAAAGCATAGACTGGCGCGTAGAACAGAAGACCGTCTCTCTGGTCGAAGAAATAGCCGATCAGGGTTTCCAATCTGTATTTGAAGGGGACAGCGGACAGGAATTCTTTGATCATCGAAACCGACTCGGCCGAAGTCGTTGTCCCCTTCAAAGACACTGAGAAGGGAGAGAGGGAGCCGTAGAGTGTGGAGGAAAACAGCAGATGGATCAGAGTCAGCAGAAACAGGGGAGTTATAAAATAGGCAAAATTCCAGCCCACTCTCTTCTGCCTGACCAGAACCCAGATACAATAGAGGATCAAGGGCACAGAGATAAAGATGTACTTGACGGCATGCAGCCAGAGAAATAGACCGAGGAGAAAACCGACGATCATCAACCTGGATCGAGAAAGAGGGGCAGAAAAGCGGAGAAGGCGAAAAACCGTCAGTGAAAAAAGGGCCAGGAAAATTTCCGGGTAGACATGGATGGAATGGAAGAAAATCGGAGTAGTCAGACTGAAGATGAGCCAGAGATAAAGGGCCAGCTTCTCTTTTTTCCATTCCTGGAGGGAATAGAGGAAGAGCTGAACCCCAAGAAGCGCTCCAAAAACGCTCATGCCGAAACGGATGAAAAAGAGCAAAACGCCTTCAGAAAAGAGAGAGCCTAAAGCATAAAAAGGAAGCAGCAAAAGAGCCACTCCGGGGGAATGAAAGGAATAACCTTCGGTTCCAGGGGCCAGATGCACATCCAGCTCAACGCCGTCCGGCATGTAAGCGGCATAATCTTTTTGGGCATAATTGTTGGAAAGCTGGAAATCGCCATCTTTGAGCAGGCTGTGGCTGATGAGAAGATAGTGCGGTTCGTCGCCCGAAAAAGTGATCCCCCCAGAGATCATCAAAACCGAACCGATATTGAACAGGATCAGTGCCAGGACAAAAAGAATGCTTATTTTTTTCTTGAGAGGGACGGCCTCTATTTTCGCCCAAATTTTTTGGAGGATGGATTCTTCCCGGGATTTCGATTTCAGAAAGATTTTTCCTTTCAGATAAGCGACACCCAGAAAAACGGAGACAATAAATGCACATATCCGTGCCCTAAAATCATTTGAATCGATGTAATGGGAGGCTGCCAGGGGAAGAAGGAACAGCAAGAGAAAGGGAAGCTGACTCGCTGCATCCCATTTCAGAATTCCGGAGGAAAGGCCGATACCGGAAGACCGGATAGACATCTGCGTGGCCATCCGCCCAAGCCCCCAGAGAAGGAGGAAGATGAGGGTGGATATGCCTATCATCGAAACAGGCTCGAGACGGAAAGAGTGGTTGGTGATCGTGTAATCGCGCGCTTGGTTCCACAGGGTGATCGAGTAGGCGGCCAGGAAGGAACAGACAAGAGAGAAAATCAGATACAATGGAGCGGGAGACTTTTTCATCCTTTTTGACTAATATTAAAATGGTCTTTTATTGTCAAGGTGTGTATGATTTATATCTCATGTGAATAAGGTGATCCATCCTCGGCTTTCAGCTTGAATTCGGAGATGTTTTTCCTAAAAAAACAGAGGCCTTGGATTCTTCGTATATACTATTCGGGATGAAAAATTGAAAAAACTGTGTGAGAGGAAAATTTTTCTCCTCATGCGGGAGGAATGAGAATGTTTTATGGAGGCGTCAAATGAAAACACGAATTATAGTTATACTGTCTTTCTTATTGATAGCGGGATACGGATCCTTCGCCGGAGCCCAGGAAGATTCCCTCTCATTGTCCTTGAATGAATGCATTCTGAAGGCGCTAGAGAACAACCTGAGGGTGGCCGTCGAAGAGTTCAATCCGGGTTTGGCTGAAGCGGCCCTCGACAGGGCCAAAGAAATTTTTCTTCCCAGTTTCGATCTCAATTATGCGGCCAGGAACACGGAGAATCCCAGCTACTGGTTCCTCGAAGCCAGCGATACGGTCATCAGCAAGTCCTCAGACTATTCTTTTGCAGTTGTTCAGCGCATCGCCACAGGAGGGAACCTTTCCCTCTCCATGAGCGGATATACAACCGACACGAACCAGGCTTTCCAGCTCATCAATCCCCGCTATGGGAGCACTCTTCAGTTCAATTTCAACCAGCCCCTATTGAAGGATTTTGGATTCAAGGTCAGCCGGAAAGAAATCCTTATCGCTAGGAATAACCTGGAGATTTCCCGCGCCCAATTTGAATCCGTCCTGGTGGATACGATCTATCGAGTGGAGGAGGCCTACTGGAATCTCGTTTATGCTCTGGAAGATTATAAGGTGAAAGAGCAGTCTTTGCAGCTGGCGCGGGATCTTTTGGACAAGAACAGAAAGGAAGTGGAAGTCGGAAAACTGGCGGAAATCGAGGTCTACAACGCTCTGGCCGTAGTCGCCTCCCGGGAAGCCGATATTCTTCAGGCGGAAGCACTAATCAAAAAGAACCAGGATTTTCTTAAAAACATCCTCAACCTTCTTGAGGCGGACGACGTCGAACCTTCCGAGATCCTCCCCCAGGATCAGCCGGCTTTCGAGAAGTGGAAAATATCGCTCCAGGGGGCCATCCAAACTGCCTTGATCAACCGGTCCGATATCGGCATAAATCGCAAAACGGTCGAGACTAAAGAGCTCAGTTTGAGTGTGGCTAAAAATCAGCTCCTTCCCGGCTTGGACTTGCAGTTTTCCTACTGGAGCCCGGGTATTTCAGGAGACAGGCTCATCTACCAAGACGACAATCCATTTCTTGGTATTGTCATCGGGAAGGAAGAAAGAGGCGCGTCAAACTCTTTCGACGATGCATTCAGTTTTATCAACAACAATTGGTCAGTCGGACTGACGCTGTCCATTCCTATAAGTAATTTTTTAACAAAAGCCAATTATGTGGCCGCTCGGATGGAGTTGGAGCAGAGCCTTCTTCAACTGAAAGACATCGAAAAACAGATCGTCCTGGAAGTTCGCGATGTCGTACGTGATATCGAGTCTCTGGCCAAAAGGCATGAGGCCCTGCAGGCCGCCCGCCGGTATGCCGAAATGAGACTGGAGGCCGAAGAGAAGAAAATGGGTGTGGGGCTGTCCACCAATTATTTCGTCCTCCAATACCAAGAGGAGTTGGCCAGCACCAAGTCACAAGAAATCAGATCCTTGATCGACTATAATCTTGCCCTTGCCCGGTTTGATAAAGTACTGGGAACGAGTCTGGAGACGAAAAACATAAAGATCAATCCGAACCTGAAACCCTGAAGCGTTTTCTGCGGAATCTGAAGGGAGCGAGGCCGTTTCTGTGTATCCCCCACACAAAATGGAAGAGAACCATATTCCTTCGCCAGTTTGGAGAGGAGTTATAGAGGTTGGGTCTTTGACGAGGACGGAGCAGTGTGCGCCGGGCATCTTTCCAGCCGTGCCACCCAATCAAATGTCCTTATCAGGGAAATGGCGATGCTTTTCGATACTGTTTGGATAGGATTTGTGATAAGATAAAAACCATGGATATCTCGGTTGTTATCATCACTTACAACGAGCAGGACAGGCTGGAACCGACCTTGAAAAGTATCGCGGACATCGCCTCCGAAATTATCATCGTCGATTCCTTCAGTACCGACGAAACCGTCACCATCGCCCGAAAATATACGCCGCATGTGTTCCAGAGAAAATGGAACAACTATGCCGACCAGAAAAATTATGCCAATGGAAAAGCCTCTTTCCCCTGGATTCTCTCTCTCGATGCCGACGAGCGGATTTCCCCCCAGCTTCGTGAGGAATTCCTCAGCTTCAAGGAAACGGAGCCTGAGGCTGCTGCCTTTTCCATGCCCAGACGGGTTTTTTATCTGGGAAAATGGATCAAACATACCGTTTGGTATCCTGATAGAAAGATCCGGCTTTTCCGAAAGGAGAAGGCGCACTGGGAAGGGGAATATGTGCATGAAAGGCTGGTTGTCGATGGCGAGGTTCAGACCTTGAAGGGACCTCTCCTCCATTTCACCTACCGGAACATCCATGATCATCTGGAGCGCATCAACACCTTTACCGACCTGGGCGCACAGAAGCTCTATGCCGACGGTAAGAAATGCGGATGGCTGAGGCTTTCTCTTCTGCCCGTTTTCGGCTTCTTCAAGTCTTACTTTTTTAAAGCGGGATTCATGGATGGTTTTGCCGGCTTCATCGTCTCCGTCCTCCACGGTTATTCTGTATTTCTGCGCTACGCCAAGTTGAGGGAGATTTGGAAAAAAGGAGAGAAGATTGAGCCTTATTCAAGTTGATGCCGGTCGGGAGTGGAGAGGAGGCCAGAGGCAGTCGTTGCTTTTGGCCAGAGAAATCCAGAAGAAGGGATATCCCCTGAGTTTTGTGGTCCAGCCCGGCAGCCCTCTCCACAAAAGGGCCGTGGAGCAAAACCTTCCTGTTGTCCCAGTCAGGTTTAGGAATGAGATGGATATTCTGGCGGCTCTTCGTTTGACATGGGTGATGAGAAGAAAAAAGTGCGTACTTGTTCATTTTCATGACGCCCATTCACTGGCCACAGGTTCTTATGCGGCTTCATGGGCGAAAGTCCCTTTGAAATTCATTTCCAGGCGGGTGGATTTCCCACTGAACAAAAACTCCCTTTCGCAGAGGAAGTACAGAAAGGATGTGGATTCGATTATCGCCGTTTCTGAGGGAGTCAAGAATGTGCTGCTGGAGGGAGGAATTCCGGCACGGTCCATCGAAGTCGTTCCGGATGGAGTGGATTTTTCCCCATTTGAGGTCAAGAAAAGATCCGATTATTTAAGGAGAGAGCTTTCCTTCGCCCCGGATGATTATTTGGTAGGCATCGTAGCCCATCTGGCAGATCACAAAGGGCATAAATACCTCATCGAAGCGACGAGGATCCTCAAAGAGAAAGCTCCCAAAATCAAGGTCATCATCGTTGGCGAGGGGCCGCTTATGATGGATCTGACCCAACAGGCAAAAGAGATTCAAGTCGAGGACATGGTCTTTTTTCTCGGCTTTCGAGAAGATGTGCCTCAAATCCTGGCCTCTCTGGATCTCTTCGTTCTCTCTTCCTATCTCGAAGGGATGGGGAGCAGCATTATGGACGCTATGGCCCACCGCCTTCCGGTAGTCGCCTCCCGGGTGGGGGGGATTCCAGAAGTGGTCATTCACGGCAAGACCGGAGTGCTCGTTCCCCCGCGGAAACCGTCGGCCCTGGCGGAAGCCATTTTGACTTTTTATAATGATCACTCCATGGCCGAGCTGTACGGGCAGAGGGGATACGATGTCGTCCATAAAAAATTCTCAGCGGAATCCATGGCCGGTAAAATCATCGCCATCTATGAACGGCTGGCTAGAAACAAAGGGGTTGTCCTGCCCGTGCCGCTGAGGCAAAGAGCGGAGTAGACGAGAGTCCCCGTTCAGTTCTATTATGATTCTCAAAGAGCAAACGTGTCGAAAGATATGAAAGTCGATAGAGTCGAGCTCCTCCTCCTCCGGCTTCCTTATGTCCACTATTTTGAAACAAGCTTTGGGAGGGAGGAGAGCAAGACCTTCATTGTCGTTAGAGTATATGCCGGGGGATTGAGCGGTTATGGGGAAGTGGCCGCGGACAAAAATCCTTACTACAGCTATGAGACGACTTCCACTGCCTGGTTGATGCTCAAAGAATATTTTGTCCCCCTTGTTCTCGGCGGCGCTCCCGCCGATCCCGAGGGATTCTGCCGTCTCGCACAGAGATACAGGGGCCATCCGATGGCCAAGGCCGGAATGGAGCTGGCTCTGTGGGATCTGGTGGCCAAGAGTCAGGGCAGGCCGCTGTGGAAGGTGTACGGTGGAATCAGGGAAGAAATCCCGTCAGGGGTCAGCGTGGGAATCCAGGAGACGGTGGAGCAGCTGACGGACAGAGTCAGGGCTTTCTGGCAAGAGGGCTACCAAAGGATTAAAATCAAAATAAAACCCGGATGGGATGTCATCCCCTGTCAGGCCATCAGGAAAAATCTGCCTGATATTCCACTTCAAGTCGATGCCAATGGGGCCTATACAATCGAGGACAGAGGGATTTTGAAAAGCCTTGATGTTTTCGACCTTCTCATGCTTGAACAGCCGTTTCCTCCTTATGATCTTTGGGACCACAGCCGCCTGCAGGGAGAAATTAAAACTCCCATCTGTCTGGATGAGAGCGCGATCTCCGTGGAGGCGGTCAGAAACGCCTATGAGATGGGAGGCGGCCGGATCATCAACATCAAGGTCGGGCGTGTGGGGGGGATAATCGAGGCGCGCAAGATTCATGATTTCTGTGAGCGTAAAGGCATTCCTGTCTGGTGCGGAGGGATGCTGGAATCCGGCATAGGCCGGGCGCACAACATCCACCTGGCGACCCTCTCCAACTTCAAGCTCCCTAACGACCTTTCCGCAAGCCGGAGATACTTTTCGCAGGATCTTATAGAACCTGCAATTGATATCACGGGACAAGGAACCATCCGGGTTCCCGATGGGCCCGGTATTGGCGTTTTCCCCCAGGAAGAGAGGATCAAAAGGGCCACTCTCCGTCTCGAAACTTTTTCCTGATTTTCGAGAGGATCAGGTATGAACCGGCCATTCAAACCGGTTATCGTGGAAAGGTGGATTCTTCCCCTCACTCAGAGGTTATCACGGTTTTGGGGATAGTGCTTTAGCCGATAAACATATTGAATCTATTATATTAATATATTATAATATTAAGAGCTTCCCTTTGTGAAATCATCATTTGAAACTTTATAGGAAGCTAAGTGAATGCAGGAGGCGAGTCATGGCAAATGTTTCCAAAAAAGATAGGGTTTGGCTGGAGGAAAAGTTCGGCGCAAGGGCCAATTTTAGATTGACCGAAAGAAGACTCTACGGTCATGACATCGCGGCAATTCCCAAACTGGTCAAACCCCTTATCGGTAAGACCATTCCCCATGTTGTCGTTCAACCGCAAACTGAAAAGGAATTGCAGGATCTTGTCCATTGGGCGGCCAAACGCAGAATCCCGGTTGTGCCTCGAGGCAAGGGATCATCGGGGTACGGAGGGATCATCCCCACCAAGAAGGGAATCGTTGTCGATTTCTACCGGATGAAAGATGTTGTTGAAGTCGATGTTGAGAATGAGACGGTGACCGTTCAACCGGGCATCACATGGGAGCAGCTGGACAAGAAGATAAAGGAGCATGGATTAACGGTCAGGCTCTATCCGACAAGCTACCCTTCGTCGTCAGCCGGAGGTTGGCTGGCTCAAGGCGGTGCCGGTATCGGATCCTATGAGTTTGGATGGTTTCCCGAAAACGTGGTCAGTGCCCGGGTGGTGCTGCCGAGCGGGGAAATAAAGGAGTTCTCCGGTGATGAGCTTGCCCTTGTGGCCGACGCTGAGGGGACCACGGGATTCATCAGTCAAATGGCCGTTCGTGTCCAGAAAAAGACCGAAATCGGAGTGGCTGCCATTGCCTGTCCCGATGCCCATTTCTTGTCCAGAATCTTTCAGGATTTCATTGACAGGGATCTTCCCATCTGGTCGGTAATTTTCATCAATTCCCGGATGGCTGAGATGAAAAACCGCTCCCCGGTCCAGACTCATCATGGGAAACCTGTCGAGCCCAAGGTGATCCTTCCCGCCTCTTATGTTGTCACGATCGCCTTCCGCGAGGCCGATCGAGAGAAAATTGTCCCAGTCCTCCCCGAGATCGTGAAAAATTGCGAGGGAGAAATCCTCAGCCAGGAGATTGCCGACCATGAATGGGAGAACCGTTTCAAACTCATGGTTGTCAAACGGCTCGGTCCCTCTCTCGTTCCGGCGGAGGTGGTTGTCCCTCTCGAGAATCTCGGTTCTGTCATGGAAGAAATCGAGCACAAGGTGCACCAGCCCGTAGTCAAGGAAGGCGTGATCATCAGGAAGGGAAGAGACGGTAAACCCGAAGTCGTGATCCTCGGTTTTATTCCCAGCGATCAGAGGAAGTTTTCCTATAATTTTGTATTCGGCTTGGTGCTGTCTATCTTGAAGATTGCCAAGAAGTACGGCGGCCGCCCCTATTCGACGGGCCTCTATTTTCCGGGATATGCAGAGAGTATCCTCGGCAAGGACCGTGTCAGCCGGATGAAAGCGTATAAAAAGCAGGTCGATCCGAAAAAAATTCTGAATCCTCATAAGGTTATCAACACAAACTGGCTGAGCCGGGCTCTGAAGCTGTTCACTGTTTTCGAGCCGTTGATCCGTCCCTTCGGCAACTCGGTGGTGACAGAGGTCGGAGAGAGACCGTCCAATCTTGTACGTGGAATTCCTGCGGATGTCGCCTGGTATGCCTATGCCTGTTCACAGTGCGGCTATTGCCTGGATGAATGCGACCAGTTTTTCGGCCGCGGCTGGGAGAGTCAATCCCCCCGGGGAAAGTGGTACTGGCTTCGTGAGTACATGGAGGGAAAAGTCAAATGGGACCAGTTCATGGTGGATACGATCTTGGTCTGTACGACCTGTGAATTCTGCAATAACCGCTGTTCCGCCTCTCTCCCTATCGAGAGCTCATGGATGAAACTCCGGGGAAAACTGGTTCACGAGGACAAGCAGATGACTTTCCCGCCGTTTGAAATGATGGCCGCCGCGCTCAGGTCCGAGGGGAACATTTGGGCCGGCTACAGGAAGAACAGAACGGATTGGCTCCCGAAAGAACTGATAGAGAAGCACGGCCCAGGGAAGAAAAGCAAAAACGCCTACTTTGCCGGGTGCACGGCTTCTTATGTGGAAAACGACATTGGAGCCGCCTCGGTGACCCTTCTCGATGCGGCTGGTGTGGATTTCACCTGTTTGGGAAATGTCGAA
This sequence comes from uncultured bacterium, assembly GCA_965603105.1. Lineage (GTDB taxonomy): Bacteria > Acidobacteriota > Aminicenantia > Aminicenantales > Aminicenantaceae > CBFDBS01. The sequence goes on along the minus strand of CBFDBS010000057.1, from coordinate 1,053 downwards.
AATTGCTGTGGAACTCCCATGCTGGTGGCGGGAAAGTGGGAACTGTTCGCCGACATCATGAAGAAGAATATTGCGGCTGTGAAGGCGGCCGGGGCCGATACGGTCATCAGCTCCTGCCCGGCTTGTGATATGATGTGGCGGCACACTTACAAGGACTGGGCCGAAAAACTCGGCATCGATTTTGACATCACGGCGAAACACTACAGTGAAGTCATCTCCGAAAAAATCGAGCGCGGCGAGTTTGTATTCACTCACTCGATTGATGAAAAAGTGACCTGGCATGATTCCTGCCATATCGGGCGCGTTTCCCATGTCTATGAAGAGCCCAGGGAGTTGATCAAGGCTATTCCCGGAGTGACCTTTGAGGACATGGCTCACAACAGAGAAGAAGGTCACTGCTGCGGGAGCGTCTTGACGCTCATCAAAGATCCTCTCGTTGCCCATGAGATAGGAAAATCCCGCCTGGATGAGGCCGTCGCTATCAAGGCCGACTCGGTCTTGGCGCTCTGTCCCTGCTGTGAATTCCAGCTGCGGGTGAGTAAAGACAAAAAAGATATTCCCACCGAGATTCATGATTTGGCCGTGTTTGCCTGCCGGGCCTTAGGCAAGGAGTTTCAGAATCCCAATCCCGAGGTATTGAAACAGTGGGCCGTTTTTGAAGGGATGATTGCCATGATGACACCCGAAGGCTTCGCCGACCTGATGGATTCCATGTGGCCGGAGCTTCTCGATGCTATGCCTTTAGGGATGGGAAGCATGATGCGCTTTATGGGCAAGCTGGGTTTTGTGGGAGGGGCTATGTTCTCTCTGATGAAACCCGTTTTCCCCATCCTCTTTCCAAAGCTTCTTCCCGGAATGATGCCCAAGGTCATGCCGACCATGTTGGACAGAGTGGCCGACAGAGTTCCGATGCCCGATTACATGGAAGAGCAGATGCCTGATATGATGCCCAAAATCATGGATAACCTGATGCCTAAGATGCTGCCCGATGTGGTTCCTCTAGTGGTTCCCAAGATGATCACTTACCTCCGTAAGGGATCAGCGTAAGGGGCC
>CBFDBS010000056.1:0-10857 GCA_965603105.1 uncultured bacterium | reverse complement strand
GGGCCCCCCGCCCGCCCGCAGCGGAAGGGGCCCACTGGGGGATGGGTGAAGCGAGGACGGACGGGGGGGGAAGCCGGGACAGGACCCTTCAAACCATAGCTGTTTGTCTTTATGACCATTTACCCACACAAAATGGAAGTGAACCCCTTTCTTTAGACCCTCAAATTGACCTGGATGAGTGCCTATGGTATAAGCGCAAAAGAAGGAAAAAAGATGACCGCAAAAAACATCAAACACTTTTTGGATGGCAAAACGTGGGCTGTTATCACACTAGGAATGATCATCATATTACTGGGAAACACCTGCACACCAAAATTTATTCCCAATAATAGCCGGGCCGCTCTCCGGATTCCTTTAATCCCTTTTCCCTCTTCGGTAGAAAACAAGGCCGGGACATTCAGATTTAGAGCGGAGTTTTTTATCGTCTCTGACATTTCCGACGAGAGAGTCCAACCCGTCTCTCTCTTTTTGGCTGAGAAACTGCGCCGTATAAGAGGACTGGCGGTACCTGTTATCGAAAAAATGACCGAAAAAAACCCAAGGAACAGGATGATCCTTCAACTGGATTCCGAGAAAAAAGATCTGGGAGAAGAAGGCTATGAATTGGAAATCACTCCTGTCAATATTTCACTGTCCGCCAAAGGAAGCGCCGGCCTTTTTTATGGAGTCCAGACTCTTCTTCAACTCCTCCCCTCCCCCCCTGGGTTAGAATCGGGTCAAAGCCTACCCGGTTTCAGCGGCATCACTCTTCCCTGCTTGAAAATCACGGACAAACCTAGATTCGCCTACAGGGGAATGCATCTGGATGTGGGGCGTCATTTCTTCCCTAAATCGTTTATCAAAAAGTACATCGATCTTCTGGCTCTGCATAAATTCAACACCTTCCACTGGCACCTCACCGAAGACCAAGGCTGGAGAATTGAAATCAAAAAGTATCCCAAACTGACTGAAATCAGCAGCTACCGCCAAGAATCGCTCATCGGTCACTACCGGGATCAATCCCGTAAGTTTGACGGCCAGCGCTATGGAGGGTACTACTCACAAGAAGACATCAGAGAAATCGTGCAGTACGCTCAGGAGCGCTATATCACCATTATCCCTGAAATCGAAATGCCCGGACATTCGGTGGCCGTCCTCGCCGCCTATCCCGAACTTTCCTGCACAGGAGGCCCTTTTGAAGTTTCCACCATTTGGGGTGTCCACGAAGACGTCTATTGCGCCGGGAATGAGAAAGTGTTCACTTTTCTCGAGGATGTCCTCTCTGAAGTCATCGATCTTTTTCCCGGTCCCTACATCCATGTCGGGGGTGATGAGTGCCCAAAAATCCGCTGGGAAAACTGCCCCAAATGTCAAGCCAGAATAAGAGAGGAAAACCTGGCGGATGAAAACGCTTTGCAGAGCTACTTCATCCACAGGATCGAGAATTTTCTCCTCTCCAAAGATAAGAAGCTTATCGGCTGGGATGAAATTCTTGAGGGTGGACTGGCCCCCGAAGCCACAGTCATGTCATGGCGAGGCACAAGGGGGGGGATCGAAGCGGCCAAACAGGGACACGATGTGATCATGACTCCCACCTCCCACTGCTATTTTGATTTCTATCAGGCCGATCCGGAATTTGAGCCTCTCGCCATCGGCGGTTACACCACACTCAAGAAAGTCTATTTCTTCGAACCCATACCCGGAGAATTGACGGAAAAAGAGGCCGTTCACATCAAGGGAGCCCAGGGCAATGTCTGGACGGAATACATCAAAACTGCTGAATACGCTGAATACATGAGCGTTCCCCGCATGACCGCCCTGTCCGAAGTCCTCTGGTCACCAAAGGATGTCCGGAACTGGGAGAGTTTCAGGAGGCGGCTCGATCTGTTTTTTAAAAGATTCGAAACCATGGGCATCAACTTCAGCCCGGGTTCTTTCCGGGTAGAAATCGTTCCCCGATTCGATTCCAGAACACAAACCACATCCATCGCCTTCGAATCAGAGCAGTTGAATCCGCCCATTTATTATTCATCCGGCGAAAGCAGCACTTCCCCTCAGGTCCGCAAATACATCCGCCCCATTCCATTCGACAGGACCATGACCATTCGAGCCGGCATCAATATCGATGGAGAGCTCAAAGAAAAGCTAGCGGAACAGACTTTTGTTTATCACCGAGGCGTTAATAAAAGAATCCGTCTGGATACTCCTTTTAACGACAGATACTCAGCAGGAGGTGAAAGGGCCCTTATCGACGGTGTAACAGGCTCAGAGAACCACAGTGATGGAAACTGGCAGGGATATGAAGGGGACGACCTGATCGTTGTCATCGATCTGAAACAAGATGTGAGCCTGCACAAAATCAGCGCCAGATTTCTCCAGAACACAGATGCCTCGATATTTCTTCCCAGCGAAGTTCGCATCGATCTCTCTACAGACGGCAAACATTATGAGACGGCAGCCACGCTTTCCAACGATGTATCCCTGAGAAAAACCGGTCCAACCATCCAGGAATTTCCCCATCTCTTATCCGGGCAACAGACCCGCTATATCCGGATTTTTGCCCGGAGTCTCGGTGTCTGTCCGGACTGGCATCCGAATACCGGAGAAAAATGTTGGCTTTTTTCGGATGAAATCATCATCCAATAAGATTGGAATTCAAGCGCGATGTATCAAAATTCTCTTCAATCATTTTATTGATTCTAGCGGCTGCCAGCGTATAGACATCGAGTCCGAAGGAATATGGATCTTCTGTATGCCAGAGATGGAGCTTCGAAGAAGGGACGAGGAGCACTTTGCGCAGAAAATCATGGACGGCAGAATCTAAAACAACGACACAATCAAAATCCGCGAGCTGGAGACTGTTGATGTGGCGGGGCTGATGAGATGAGATATCCACATCATACACATCTTTCAATACCTGAACGGCCTCGTCGGCAGCGCCTTCAAAAAGAGGGTGAATTCCGGCGCTTTCCACCCGGATTCCTTGTCCCAGAAAACGGCGGGCGAGACCTTCAGCCATGGGGCTCCGGGCATGGTTTCCATAGCAGACAAAGAGGATGGCCGAGTCACTGCGCAGTGCTATTTTTTTCTTTTTTCTAATCATTCTCATCTTCCGCCATCCTCATTCAAGGTCCCCGTGAATATTTCAGGTGATCGCCGGTGTTTCGTGCCCTGCTCATAAGCGAAAGAGATCTCGATGAGATCCGGTTCGCCGAACAGTTTCCCGACAATCTGCAATCCGGCCGGCAGCTTTTCCCGTGTATAGCCCATAGGGATGGTCAAAGCCGGAAGTCCGGTGTGCGGAGGGATAAGTTGGCTGTTGTCACCCGCAGGGCTTTCCGTGTCTCCAACTCTTCTTGGAGGATTCCCCCATGTCGGATAAACAATGGCATCCAAATTATGTTCTTCCATGGCATAAAGAACGGCTTCGCGGAAGGCGATATTCCGCGGTTCTTGGTAAAGGTCTTGGCACTGCGGTTCTTCCTGAATGGGTGCCTTCAAAGCCCGCTGGATTCTTCTTTCAACTGAGGGCAAATACAAACCCGACCGGAAGATCTCCGCTAAAGTTTGGTAAGGCGCACGATCGCCCAGGGAAGCGAGATACCGGTTGAGATCATGCTGAAACATGTCACACCATAGGCCTTTTGAGAGGTCTTCAAAACCGGGAATGATAAACGGATCAACGATTTCCGCGCCCAAAGTCTTCATATCGGCTATGGCTTGTTCAACAAGTGCCTGCACTTCCGGATCTGTAGTAGGAGTATCGACGAAAGTGCGGAACACTCCAATTCGGGCACCTGTGAGACCATCTTTATCCAAATATTGGGTATAATTTTCCGGAACTCGACCGCGGCAGTGTTCGGTGATTGGATCGTTGGGATCATAGCCGGCGATGACCTCGAGAATCCGGACCGCATCTTCGACCGTCCGGGCCATGGGACCTCCGATATCGTTCCTCAAATAGAGGGGAATGATTCCGTCTCTGCTGGTCAGGCCCATGGTCGAGCGGATGCCCACTAACGCCGCATGAGCCGAAGGCCCCCGGATGGAGTTCCCCGTATCCGTGCCTAAACCTGCAGCTCCGAAGTTGGCAGCTACGGCCGCGGCGCTGCCTCCGCTGGATCCGGCAGGAACCCTGTCCAAATCATAGGGATTCCGTGTTGTGCCCGCAATGGAACTTTCTGTAGCCATGGGGCTGAATGCCCATTCAGCCATGTTGGATTTGGCCAAGACGATGGCTCCGGCCTCTTTAAGCGCTCTCACCTGATAGGCGTCATCCGGAGGTCTCGTTCCTTTGAGGGCCAGAGACCCACCCGTTGTCTGCAAATCCGCTGTGTCATAGTTGTCTTTGACAATGATGGGGATGCCGTGGAGAGGGCGCAGTTGTCCCGTCTTGCGGAATTCCCGGTCAAGTTCTTTAGCCCGCTTGAGCGCAGAAGGGTTGACAATAACAATAGAATTCAATCCCGAGGATTGATCGTACATCTCGATTCGCTTCAGGTAGATTCTGACCAGCCGGCGGCAGGTGACCTCTTTTTCTTGAAAGGCACGGTGAATGTCGGCAATGGTCGTTTCAATGACAGAGAAACGCCGATCTTCTTTTCTTTTCTCTGTCTGTGCAGGGCCGCGGCATCCATGGTTCATCAGAAAAATCAGCAGGAGCGCTGGTATGAGGAAAAAATTTGAGACTTTGATCATCTTTTTTTTCCTGAATTAAAATTCTTTATTTTTTCGAATACTCTTTGATCTATATACAGAAAACCTCGAGGATTGGCAAATTTGCCAGACCTAGGTTCACAACCAGGAGAGAATTTTGAAGAGAAAGTTGACCGCATAGGAATTTTGGAATCAGTTTTTATCGTCTTTGAAATCGATCTTCCAGTGTGTTCCATCACAGAAAGGCTTGTTCTTCGAACCTCCGCACCGGCACAACGTATAATGTTCTTTCGACTCCGCGGTGTTGCCCTCTGGATCCTTGAAATCGACTCCGCCTTCGACATCTAAAGGCCCATCCTTAGAAACAATAATTTTAGACTCCCGATCCAAATCCTTGTGAAGAACACCGTCTTTTGTGTAGCTCAGAGCGCCAGACGGACACATTTCAATCACTCTGGCAATCTCATCGGGTTTTTCCGCATCGGGATCGATCCAGGGTTTTTGTTTCATACTGAAGACGTCCGGAAGATTATCCGTACAGTGGCCGCGGTGGGCACAGACCCCCCGGTTGTCATGGATGGTGATCACTTTTCCCTCATAATCGTCCATTTTATCGGCACATCTTCCCTCGAGCTTTTCCCCTGAGAATCCGACTCTGACATGGGTTCCATCGCAGAAAGGCTTATTCGATGATTGTCCGCACCGGCAGAGGACCATAGAAGGCTGCACATCGATAGCTTCTCCCCTTGAATTTTCAAGCTTCTTCAGGTCTTTTACCATGTAGGGACCGTCTTTCAACGCTTCAACCAAAGGCTTTTTCCCTGCTCGATTTTCTTTTTTCGAGTCTTCCATTTTTTTCAATCCTTTCACATGAACCACTTCTTGGCGCGGTAGACCACAGAGCCGAAGTCGTTCATAAATGTCATCTCCTCAGCGGATAATGGCCCCTTCCGGATTTCAGTCAGGTTGGAGTCAAACTGCTCCAACGTGGATGGTGCAGTCAGGCAGACATGGACAGAGGGATTGGAAAGCACATACCTGTAGCACAAACCCGCTGCCGGGACAGGGCCATCCTCCGCCCAGCCCCGCGGTCTCTCGAGAAGATGGCCCCATCGAGTGGCCGTGTAGCTCACAATCGCAGGCCTGCGCTCATGGAGGAAAGGGAAGATATCCTGCTCCGCTCCCCGATGGGCGGCATTGTAGCGGATCATCAACACATCCAACTCTCTTTCCTTGGCCAGTTTCCCGGCCAGACACCGATCGTGCGTCGAAATCCCGACGGCCTTGATTTTCCCCTCTTCTTTCAGTTTGACTAACTCTTCTTTGACATCATCCCTGAGGTGTTTGGGTTTCATGACTCCCAGGAAGAGAAATATATCCAGATAATCCGTGCCCAGTTGGCGGAGCCTCTTTTCCAGCACACGACGCAGGTTGGGCCGTCCCAGACGCACATTAAAAGCTCCGGTAGCCACCGCAAAATTCTTTCTGTTTTGACGAAATACATCTTTCAGCACGGCTATCATCTGCCTGTCGATCCGGAAGAAAAAGAAGAAATTCAGCCCTTCATCCAGAGCTCTGTATATGGTTTTTTTACCCGGCCGATGGCTGGCAGATAGACCTAGCCGGTGAATCTTTAGCCCTTCACTACCAAGTGTCGTGTGCAGAAAATCTTCAGCCACCTTACGCCTCATCCTCGATCCGGCCGGGAGGACGGACTCCCATGCCGATTTTTTCTCCATCTCCCAAATCTTCCCGGGCCGTTTCGGCCAAGGCTTTCAGCCTTTCCACAACCTCAGGATGCCGGGCGAAGACATCGTGCCTTTCGCCGATGTCGTTTTCCAGGTCATAAAGTTCATAGCCGGTCTGTCCTTGGGCATAAGGCCCGCCGAGTCCATCCTTCCCAGGTTCCACTCCCTCATAGGAACGGTAAGAGTGCGGCAAATGAAGTTTCCACTTTCCCTCCCGGACACACTGCAGCTGGCGGCCGTAGTAATAAAAAAGGCAAGAACGGGGATTGGCCTCTTCTTTTCCTTCAAGAAGAGGGAGGATGTTGACTCCGTCGATTGTGTGTTCCGGAAGTGGGGCTCCGGTGATGGCTGCGAAAGTGGGCAAAAGATCCATGGTGGAGGCCATTTTATTACACACCTCTCCTTCGGAAATATGCCCGGGCCAACGCATGATGCAGGGCACTCGCACTCCTCCCTCCCAGGAATTTCCTTTGCCTTCACGCAAAGGCCCGGTCGATCCGGCGTGATTGCCGAAATTTAGCCAGGGGCCGTTGTCCGAGGTGAAAACAACCAGGGTGTTATTTTCGAGGCGGTGTTTAGACAAAGTCTTTAGGATCTCGCCCACCGACCAGTCGATCTCCATCAAAACATCTCCGTACATCCCCTGCTCGCTTTTTCCCCTGAATTTCTCCGAGACTCCCAAGGGCACATGGGGCATACTGTGAGGGACATAGAGGAAAAACGGTCTGTCTTTGTTCTTTTCTATGAATTGAACGGCTCTTTCCGTATACCAGGTGGTCAGCATGTCCTGATCTTCAAGAGTTCTGATCTCTCTCGCAGTCACATTGCCGTCGATAAGCGGAGGGAAAGGATAGGATGCCTTGTTCAAATCCGGAGATGCCGGCTTGCCGTCATAGCCGATGGGCCACATGTCATTGGAATAGGGCAGCCCCAAATATTCATCGAAACCGTGCTGAAGAGGGAGGAATTGAAGGTGATGGCCCAGATGCCATTTGCCAAAAACAGCGGTCGCGTATCCTTTCTTTTTCAGCACTTCGGCGATGGTTTCTTCATCCTCATGGAGACCGATTTTTGAGTTGGGGCCCAATGCACCATAAACACCCACCCGGTTCGTGTAACATCCGGTCAGGAGTGAAACACGGGAAGCACTGCATACGGCTTGAGAAACATAAAAGCTTGTGAAGCGCATGCCTGCTTCAGCCATCCGGTCCAGGTTGGGTGTCGAGTATCCCTGGGCCCCATAACAGCCCAAATCGCCGTATCCTTGATCGTCCGTGAAGATAACGACGATGTTGATGGGGTGGGTATTCTGTGTCCCTGTGCGGCACAAAGACGCCGATAGAGCTGCCGTCCCGACGCCTAAAGTTTTCATGAATTCTCGGCGGCTGATGGAATCATCTATGAATGGCACAATCCCATTTTCTTATAAATAAGGATGGATGTCTATATTTTTAGAGAGTTTGAAGGCACTCCCTCGACCGGAGTTCCGCGACCGCAACTTTTTAGGGGGAAAAAACCTGCAGTCTTAAATGGATGGGTGGTGTGGCGGCGTTGAAAATCTGAAGGGAGCAAGTCCATTTCAGTATCTGGCCCACACAATAATGAAGAAAATCTTTCTACTGAATGTGAATTATTCAGATATGAGCAGCGTCTTCGGATCGAGTTTCAACTTGAGGTCGCCCGGAGTGTAAGGTTCTTGAGTCTTGACCAAGTTCAACTGGACATGATCATCCTGAAAGCGGAGAGTGATCAGAACATCGACCTTATCCAAACAGCTTTCGATCAGAAAAGGAACTCCCTTCTCATTGAACAGTGGTTCCTCTCCTTTGAGCGAGGCGCTGAACCAGACTTCGAGTCCGAGATCGAGCGCAAATTTCTTGAATTTGGCCAGGTCATCCGCGCAAAAAAGACTGAAATCGAAACCATCAACGATAATAGTGTCGGCCCCAAAGTGGCCGTTAACGATCATGGCTTCGAGGCTTTTCAAGACCTGATCCGTCTTCGTTCCTTTCTGCTTGAAATTCATGATTACCCGATTCCGGATGATCTCGTCATGGACATCCACCGCGGATTCCAATTGGCGTTTTTTTGCGATTTCCTTGAAGATATCCTCATACCATTGGATGATATAATCCACCCGGCTGGAATAGGAGACGTGGATGACAGGCTTCTCTTGAAACAGCTTATCGGTGGCGATATGGACCAAGCAGGCAGTTTTTCCGATCCCTTTTCGAGAGGCGATAATTCCTATATTCCCCTCTCCCAAACCGCCATGCATTGATTTCTCGAGTCTCCTTATGGGGCTTCTTTTTATCAATTCTGATTTGACCATCGCTTTATCTCCTCTCTTGTTTCGCTTCTTTCTTTTTCCGATATATCTCCACCAGCTCTTCCGCTTTAGCGGCCGGAAGTTTACCGTATTTGAGAAACTCCATGGTGAATTCAGCCTTGCCTTGGGTCAATGAGCGAAGAGCCGTTGCATAGCCGAACATTTCGCTCAGGGGCACTTCGGCATCCACCCGGGCAAAGATTCCATCTTCCACCGAACTGACAATGATTCCCCGCCTCTGGTTGATGCTGGCAAATACACTTCCCGCAAATTCGGAAGGGCCTTCGACTGACACTTTCATAACCGGCTCTAATATCAGGGGTTTGGCTTTCATATACACATTTTTAAACGCATCTCTCGCGGCAGCCTGAAAAGCGATATCCGATGAATCGACGGCGTGCGATTGGCCGTCGACCAGAACCGCCCGCACCCCGGTGATGGGAAATCCGGTGAGCGGTCCTTTCTTGATGGCGGCTTGGAATCCTTTGTCGCAGGAAGGGATAAATTCCTTGGGAATATTGCCCCCTTTGACTTCATTGACGAATTCATAGTTGGCAGCGGCAAGGGGTTCAAAATAGCCGGCAACCCGTCCGAACTGGCCGGCTCCTCCTGTTTGCTTCTTGTGAGTGTAGTCAAATTCCACCCGCTGGCTGATGGCTTCTCTATAGGCAACTTCGGGCTTCCCCGTCTCGACGCTTGCGCCGTACTCCCTTCTCATGCGTTCGACATAGACATCCAGATGGAGCTCTCCCATCCCCTGGATGATCGTCTGGTTAGACTCCTTATCGACATGGGTCCTGAATGTGGGATCTTCCTTGGTGAATCTGTTTAGCGCACGGGAAATTTTGTCTGCCGCCTTACTGTCGGGCGCGCTGAGAGCCAGGGATATGACCGGATCCGGAGCATATATAGAGGTCATGGAAAGATTCAAGCCAGGTTTGACGAATGTGTCTCCCGAGGCGCATTCGACTCCGAACAGGGCGACGATATCACCGCTTCCGGCCTCTTGTATATCCACCATGCTGTCGGCATGCATCCGGATCAGGCGTCCCACTCTGATTTTCGCCCTGGACCGCACATTGAAAAGCTCATCGCCCTTCTTGATGAGGCCCTGATAGATACGGATATAAGTCAACTGTCCGAAGGGGCCATCCTCGAGTTTGAAGGCAAGGGCGACGGTCTCGGCCTCGGAATCCGAAAGAAGCTTGACTTCCCGGTTGTTATCATCGAGATCCAAAGCAATATTTACCACCTCGGATGGATCGGGGAGGAAATGGATAACCGCATCCAGGAGGGATTGGACACCTTTGTTTTTATAAGCAGATCCAATGAAAACAGGAGTCATTTTTCTAGAAATCGTGCCTTTTCTCACCGCCTCAAAGATAAGGGCTTCAGTTGCTCTGTCTTCAAGAACAGCTTCCATAAGCTCATCCGAAAACATGGAGGCCGAATCAAGCATGAGTACACGTTTTTCTTTCGCCTCCGACACCAGTTCGGCAGGGATATCGGCCGTTCTGAGCGTTTCACCATCCTCTCCCTCAAAATAGAGAGCTTTCATGGACACCAAATCCACCACTCCATGAAATTGATTCTCCAGGCCGATGGGAATCTGCAAAAGAACGGCGTTATGCCCAAGCTTTTCTTCAAGTTGATCCCGGACCTTGTAAGGATTGGCCCCCACTCTGTCACACTTGTTGATAAAGGCGATGGTGGGAATTCCGTGACGTTTGAGCTGTCTGTCCACTGTGATGGACTGGGACTGGACACCGCCCACTGAACAGAGAACGAGTATCCCTCCATCGAGAACCCGTAGGGCTTTCTCGACCTCTATCGTGAAATCGACATGACCCGGTGTGTCAATAATGTTGATCGAATACCCTCTCCAGGTGACATAGGTTGCGGCTGAGGCGATGGTAATGCCCCTCTCTTTCTCCAACTCCATGGAATCCATGGTTGCTCCCACTCCATCTTTTCCATGCACTTCGTGCATTTTATGAATTTTCTGGGTGTAAAAAAGGATCCGCTCGGTCAGTGTCGTTTTTCCGGAATCGATGTGGGCACTGATTCCGATATTCCTCATTTTTGAGATATCAGTTTTCATGGAATTCTATCCTCAAGTTAAAAAAAATCAGGGAATACTGCTGA
>CBFDBS010000055.1:0-10879 GCA_965603105.1 uncultured bacterium | reverse complement strand
AGACTGAGTTATAGCCCACAAACGACAGCATCATGCCGACACCCCCGGCAACCAATCCTTTCAAGAAACTTCCCTTCGAGGCCAGGGCAACCATTGCCAGGCCAAACATAAAAAGAATGAAAAATTCGGGCGGGCCGAAAAGGAAGATGACCTTTCTCACTAAAGGAAGGATAAGAAAAAGGATAAAAACACCAAAGAGAGCACCAAATCCCGAAGCAGTGGCCGCGATTTCGAGGGCCTTTTTGGCTTCCCCTCTCCTGGCCATGGGGTGTCCGTCGAGACAGGTGGCCACATTCACAGGAGTTCCAGGTATGTTCAACAGAATGGAGGAGACGGATCCTCCGAAGGGAACTGCTCCCATGACCGCAGCAAGAAAGAACATGGCCGTCATCGGATCCATCCCGTAGGTCAGGGGAAGAAGAACAGCCAGTGCAGCCGCTCCTCCCAAACCGGGCAAAAGGCCAAAAACCAATCCCGTGATGTTACCGAGAAAAATAAATCCGAGTGTTGCGGGCTGGGCCAGCAGGCGGAGGGCTTCCGATAAAGATGCAAACATTTTTTTGGGACAATCAGTCTTTTAAAAATTTCTCGTATTTCTTAAGAAGGATCCGCATCTCCTGAATACTCTTCCATGTCCCAGCCGCGTCGTCGATGAAGAAAGGATTATTGGTTTCCCTTGACCAGACTTTTAAATCCGGATCATTCATCGCTTCCAACAGTGACTTCTCCAGAATTTTTAAAATCTCTTCCGGCAGACCGGGAGGTGCAGCTAAAACACGATCATTCTTCAGATCGGCGAGTTGTTCGTAGGGTGTTCCTGCAACAAGGGGGGCTTCCGGCATCCAATCCAAGGGCTCTCTTGAAAAAATAATAATGGGTTTCAACTCCCCTGCCCGGCAGTAAGGAATCACCGCGCTCGAAAATCCAAGAACGAGCGCCTCAGCGTCTTTTCTTAAAACAGCCGTAACGTAGTCGCTGGTTCCCAAATAGCCCGAAATCATATAGACAGGGATATCGAGAATTCCCTTAGTCAGCATTCCCCAAAGCCAGGTGCTTGATCCCCTTCCTCCTGATGCAAACCTGATTCTCTCCTGTTTTTGCAAATCTTCGATGGTCTTGAAATCTGATTGCGCCGAAACATACAAACCTGGTGTCCCCCGGCTGCAAGTCGCCAAATAGGTGAATTTGTCCGCATCATACTGGTTGGATTTTTTCACAAATTCGCTGCTGAAAAGCCCGACTAGATTCAGAAGACCGATGGTGTATCCATCCGGCTTGGACCGGAAGAGGGTGGCCGCTCCCTGTCTTCCACCGGCCCCAGCCACATTTTTAACCACAATTTTGACATGATGGGGCAGATATTGGGGTAATATTTTGGCAATCGCCCTGGAATACGTATCATACCCACCTCCCGGCTGGTAGGGAACAATCAAGACAATAGGCTTCTTCGGATATTCGTTTTTTTGTCCAAAACCGGGGATAATGAGTCCAATGACGAAGACCAAAACCAATAGGGATGGCAAGCTCCTGCTTCTATACCGGTCAATCTTTTGGCGGATTCGTCTTCCGGACTTTTCTTCCTTCATGCCGCCCCGAAGATAGCACAGCCTGAGAGGGAAGGTCAATCAAGTCGACAAAGGTTCTCTATGTGGATAATTTTCGCTGTCTATCATCTTCGCTCTTTCAGATACACCCTAAATCTCGACCTGAGCTGGACGTAGAGGAAGGCAAAACCAAGTCCGATCAAAATATCGATCAATCTCCTGTCCCCCACAACGGACAGGAATCCGCCGTATCTGAGGAAGACGAGAGAAATGATCAACAGGAGAAAGGGCACAAAAAGAGCTGAGTCATGCTTGCTGCGTTCATAATAAAAAACACAAAAGGAACAGAACAGAAACAGGGCCAGAGACTTGATCAAAAGCATTAAAAAAGGATATTCCACAAAGTTCTGTAGAGGGATATAGGCAAGAGCGAAATAATGGACATAAACAAACATCAGCGAATTCCTGCCGATGACCTCGAGAGGCGCTAAGAGAGTTCTGAATCTTCTGTGCAGTGATTCAGAGGACAGGAAATTGAAAAGGAGAAAAATGGACGCCCCCGCAAACAGAGACAACAGGACATAGGAAAGAGACATGGCGAACTTGGTGATGGGGACTTTTAAAACAAAAACGGTCAGAAAAGAGAGCAGTCCGGTGATGAGGGCCGTGACGGCCAAGTACTGTTTCTTCTTCCTCAAGTGAAGCAGGAAGATCCCGAAGAGAAAAAATCCGGACCAGGGAAAGAGAGGGAAGGCGGCCGATCCGAAAAAAAAGACACCCAGGCGTGATGAGCGATCGATAAAAGGGAAAAAATCCATTTGGTAAATAAAATGAAGGAGGAAGGGGATAGGAAATACATATCCGATCAGATACATTTTTTTGAAAACCTTGCTCAACATGAAAATCACAAGCATGGACAGGGCGCTGACCTGCAGGAATTCGGGCAAAAGATGACTGATGCCTGGGTGGGCGACAACAATCTGCGTGTATCCTCCAAAAAACAACAGGACAATAAAAAAGAGATGATAAAAGTTGTAATTTTTTTTGTCTTTCGTTCGTTCAATAAAAAGAATAGTATTCATTCCCGAACAGAGGAAAAAAAGGGCCGCTCCAAAAACTCCAAAGGGAAATAAATTCCCTCCATCCAGATGGATAGCAATCATGGGCAATCCCGCCAGGCCTTTGGTCATGTCGATATCCGTCAATCTAGGTGAAGATCTATTCATTTCAGGTTGAGACCCGCTCTCCTGTATCCCTGCCTTCAGAAATTTTTTGGATAATGAGAAGACAAATCCAAAAGTAGAAATCAAGGAAAGAAAAAGAGCCGCAATTTTGACCAAGTCAAGCCTTTTCACCCTTGACTGCAACTCCTTCAGTCGCTCATCTGGGACGCCCGCCGCATCCGGTGAGAAAAGCAGAAAATCGGGGATCGTCCGAAGCTCCTCATCGAGGCCATGTCTCCAGAGAAGATGAAGATAGGGCCCCTGTCTGCTGGGAACGAAATGGAGCTGAAAGGGATGAGTCCCCCTGGACAAAAAGACAGACACGGCCTGATTCAATTCCCTCTCAAAGACGGATGACCGAGTGATCTCTTGTCCATCGAGAGTTAAACGAGCGGAGCTGTTCGCATTCAAGAAAAAAGAGAATTCGCCCTCCCGCTCAATGAACAGAATTCCCGACACATCAAGGCTTTCCACAGACAGGTCTCTCCTTCTTATCCTCTGGATGAGATTTTCAAATGCCCTGTTCCGGAGACCGTCGACCGCCGTTTGCTTGGGCTGCCTTTCAGAAGCCGTTATTAAATCAACTCTCAGACGAAGGACGTCAAAATTTTTGATTTTCTTCTGAATCAAGACCGCAGAAAAAATACCAAGGCCCAAAAAGAAAAGCAGAAGGATGCTGTTCCGGATCCTGCGTTTTAGGAAGGGATCTTTTTTCATCGGTCTGGCAGTGAAAGCAAATAATCAACCCTCGCTAACAGCTCCTATTCATGTAGAGATGCTAAAAAAGGGGATGGATAAAGCTAACTCAATCTTATTCCCAAGTCAATCCATATGCCCTTTAAGTAAAGTCAATCGGGCTTTTTAAGAATGAAACTCAGATCACTATGTGCAGGCAGGCGGTCTTTTTGAAAACCAACGACCAGGCCTTCGAAATCGATGAAGAGAACATCGGTAGAGAGAGGAGAATAAAAAATGTAAAGAAGGGGACACTCCCTCAGGCATTGTCCCCTTCAGCTCTCAATGTTTTTTAATGACGATCTGTCCGCTCGTTTTCAGGCGAACGAAGGCTTTTCTCCCATCTTTGGCCGATTCTATTTTGTCTTCGTCACTACCGATAAGGTAAACAGGGAAATCCGTTTCGATTCTTTTGTGACCGGCCGAAACAGCGATAGCCGCATCGGAATTGTCGGGCAGAGTCAAGTCTATAGTCTTATAAGTTGTGGACAGATCTATAATCGCGTCCGAAGGGAGATTGTTTATTCTGGACACCTCAATGGAACTGCTGCTCCCCTGGACCGTGATCGATCCCGAAGTCCCTTTGATGATAACTTCTTTGTATGAATTTTTGATATCGACCCGGCCAGCCACCTCATCCACGTTGACACTGCAGGAACTCCCGTCAACATCCAAGTCTCCGCCCACTCTTTTGACTTGGATGGGTTTGTAAGTGGTGCGGATGGTGACACCCTTTTTAATATCATTGACATCGACCGGACTGGAACTCGAATGGATATCCAACCGTCCTTCGACGTTGGCGACAAAGATTTCCTTGTAGGAGGAACGGATAGTCACATCCCCTTTAACATCCCGGGCATAGACCGGGCAAGATGAACCATCGATATCCAGCCGTCCGCCCACCTCGGTCACATCTATCTTTTTATAAGAGGACCGGATGGTGGCGTTTTCAGCCACATCGAAGACCTCGACCGGGCTGGACTGGGACTGGATTCTCAGTTCCCCTCCCACCTTGTTCACCCGAATAGGCTTGTAGCTGTTTTCAATGACCAGATCGCTTTTGACTCCGTCCACGGTCACATCGCAGCTCGGAGCTCTGATGTCCAATCGCCCATCGATATCTTCCACTTTCACATCTTTGTAGGACGTTACGATCTCGCAGTCCCCTCCGACTATTTTCCCGAAAACTTCTCCACTCTGGGATTCTATCGTCAGCGGCCCCTGGATATTGTAGAAGTCGACGGGTTTGTAGCTGTTGGAGACCTTTACGCGGCCGGTGATGTTTTCAAGGGACACGGCCCCGCTGCTGTTTTTTATATCCACGGAGCCCTCGAAATTGACGATCCGTGTCTGAGCATAACTGTTGCGAAGACCGATATCTCCTTTGCAGCGGAGCAGTTCGACCTCTCCGGACCTGTTGTTGACTACAAAATCGCCGGTGACGTCTTCGATGACGATATCGCCGTAGGCGTTTTCTATTTCCAGAGACTGCTCGGAAGGCAGCCAGACTTGGATCTCCTCATTGACGGACAGACTGAACCGCCCCCGGGTCAAGCGGCGGAACCAGCGGGAAAAATCGCTCTGGCCGCGCGTGTTCAGTTCATCCCTTGGTATGTTGAGACGCAAACGGAAGCCCTGACGATAGGGTTCGAGGACCATGCTTATCTTCTTGATGTATTCCTCTACAAACTCCTTGTCCGATGCCGAGACTTCGATTAAGGTTTCGACTCTGATTTCATTCCCCTTCGTTCCTGTTATGGTGATATCGGCATGCGTGTCCTCGATGTAGAATGTCCGTCCTGGGGCCGATTCGATTCTGTCCTCGAATTTCTGAGATTTTTCATGGGAAGGGATAAGGCTGTCGCCCTGCACGCTTGGCAGGGCCAAAACGAACACAAGAAGTGCAAGAACTATACACAGATACAATTTATTTTTCATGATGTCTCCTTTTGGCATAGGATTATCCGGATCTTTTTACTCCAGACTTCTTTCTTGAATTTTCAGCTCACTCGTCTTTACTATTTCCCTGAGAGTGTCCTTCTTGTCTTGAAAAGCCGCCAGCATGTATCGCCGGATATGGGCGTTACCCGAATTGGAGGATAGAGCTTCCCTGCACTGAGCGATCTGCTCGTCAATGGTTTCCAGGCGATCCCGGTACAGGAGCAGCAGCTCGAGATCCAGATCAGCCATCTGCGGACGGGCATCCATTTCCAGCCTCTGGATGGACCTCTCATACCTGCTTTCCCTTCTCTCGATACGGCGGAGGGCCGAATCAGCCAGCAAATCCTGCCCCTTCAATCCCGATCGAAGCAGGAAAAAGAGCCCTGAACCCATAAGGAGCACAACCAGAGCGGTCACGGGATAAAACATCCATCTCTTTTGAAAGAGGACCGCCCTCCCTTTCGATTGGCGTCTCTGCATCTCTTCGACAAGACTCTGCTCGATTCTCGTCCACAGGAAAGGAGCCTCCAACGGTCTTTTTAAAAATTTTGCCTGGGAGAGCAGTTTTTCATCCTCAACGACCGACTTCTGACAATCGGAACATGTTTCAAGGTGTTTGTGGAATTCATTGTCCCTGATTTTCCCTCGATCATATTTCTGGAAACGGTCGCAACTCATGACTGCACCTCGGATAATGGATAGGCCAGCAAGGTTCGCAGCTTCTTTTTGGCATGATGAACGTTGGATTTGACTCCCCCTAAAGAGATTTTGAGAATGTCGGCGATATCGTTTTGGGGGACGCCCTCGACAGCATGAAGCACAAAACAGGAGCGCATCCTATCCGGAAGCTTCAGTATGGCGTTTTCCAAATCTATTTTTGATTCAGGCGGTGAGTACGAAATAAGTTGCTCCAGATCCACATCCTGCGTTTTTAGACGGCCCCTTTTCTTGAGGAGGTCAAAACAGGTATTGATCAAAATCCGGAACAGGTAGGTGCTGAATTTGGCCCCGAAATGGTAGTTTCGAATATTTCTGTAGAGTTTAATGAAAGTCATCTGGACCGCATCTTCGGCATCCTGCCGCTGGCCCAGAATCCTGAGGGCCGTATGGAGGAGAGGCTGCTCGTAGCGGTCGTAAATCATTTTGTAGGCACCCATATCATCTTCCTGACAGTTTCTTATGATCTGATCTTCCTGCATTATCCACTTGTCTTTCTTACTCATCTGTAAGACCCGTCTTTGCCCTTAAAAGTTTAATTGGACAGGATTTTAATTTTTATACCCGTCGTTCATTGTGACCCGGGATAACCGAACCGTCAACACTCTTTTTGACACATAAAATTTTCACTCCGCACATTCACCAAAGCGGAAGAGACCCATTGGGGGCTGGAGCGAGCCGGCCCAAGCTACTTCCCCTAACAAGGAATTCTCTTGATAAGCAACCAAAAGACTGATATTTTATATTTTCTTCTTTTTATTTGAAGCGATCTGTTTATTCAGAATCAAAGAGGATCATTTTATCGCCCCATGAACACAGAAAACTTGAACACCTGGATCGAAATCTCTGAAAAAGCCTATGCTCAAAACCTCAATTTCTTTAAAAATTTCATCCCGAAAAAAACAGAACTCTCAGCCGTTGTCAAGGCCAACGCCTACGGCCACGGACTGAAGGAAATAGTGAAACTGGCCGACAGATATGGTGCTCAATCCTTCTGTGTTCACACCATCGAAGAAGCCCTTCATATCCGAGAGGAAGGTTACGAAAAGGATATTCTCATCATGGGGCCCGTGCCTCACGGACTCCTGCCCCAGGCGGTTGAGTCCGATTTTCGCCTGGTTCTGTTCGACCTGGTCACTCTGGACCAACTCGACAGGATTTCCCGGGAAAAGAACAAAACCGTCCGTGTCCACCTGAAACTGGAAACGGGCACTTACAGGCAAGGGATCGATCAGGAAGAACTCAATACCTTTCTGGAAAAGCTCAAAAAAACTCCTTTGGTCGTTTTGGAAGGTGCTTACACCCATTTTGCCAACATCGAAGACACGACCGATCACACCTATGCCTTCTCCCAACTCAAGCGTTTCGAGACCATGATCGGCCAAATCCGTCAGGAAGGATTTCCAGACATCAAACAACACGCTGCCTGTTCGGCCGCAGCGCTCCTTTTTCCCAAAACCCACTTTGACATGGTTCGCCTGGGCATCAGCCAGTACGGGCTGTGGCCTTCACCCAATACCTTCATCTCTTTCCGGACTGAACATTCAGAAGACGAGGGACGTGTTCTCCTGCCTGTACTCAGCTGGAAGGCCCGCGTGGGACAGGTCAAGAATGTTCCGGCCTATCAATCCATTGGATACGGAGGCACCTACCAGACCACACGGAACACCAGGCTGGCTGTACTGCCCATCGGCTATGCCGACGGATACTCCCGCGGTTTGGGCAATCTGGCTTATGTTCTTCTCGGCGGGCGCCGGGCCCCGGTCAGGGGACGAGTCTGCATGAACATGGCCATGGTCGATATCACCGATATCCCCGGGGTAAAAATCGGCGATGAAGCCGTTCTCATCGGGAAGCAAGGGGAAGATATCATCTCGGTCAACCAGCTGGCGACTCTGTCCGGCACCATCCATTATGAGTTTGTCACCCGGATCAACTGGCAGATCCCCCGCTTCATAACCGATTTTTGTCTTTGAGGGCGGAGAGGATTTTTTCAGGAGTGATGGGCAGGTCTTTGATCCAAACGCCTGTGGCATTGGCAATGGCATGGGCCACACTGGCTAGGATGGGAAGTGTAGCTCCCTCTCCGACCTCCTTGGCTCCATAAGGACCCTCCGGCTCATAGGAGTCGACGATCCCGGAAAAGATCTCCGGAGCATCCTTGATCGTCATCAGGAGATAATCATGGAGGTTGGGATTGACGACTTGCCCCTTCTTATCATAGACAATATCCTCCATGAGGGTTTCCCCCACTCCCATGACTATGGCTCCTTCCACCTGCCCGTGGACGGATTGGGGGTTGATCGGGGTGCCGCAGTCGTGATAATCGCAGACTTTTTCGATTTTCACTTTACCCGTCTCGAGGTCCACCCCGCATTCACAGACCGAACTCGAAAAAGAATAGGCCGGGCTGGTTCCGACGGCAGCACCCTTGTAATCTCCGCCCAATCCTTCCGGCGGCTTGTACCATCCCGTCCCCACTAAAGGCCCCTGTTCATTGAAATATTTCCTCGCCGCTTCCGCCCAATCCAAGACTCTGGAAGGATCTTGGCTATGAACAATCCTGTTGGCTTTGGCACCTAGCTCATCCGGATCACAGTCCAGGAGAGCCGCAGCCGTTTTGTAGAGTTTTTTCAAAACGTCTTCTGCCGCCCGGACGACGGCGTTGCCTCCCATAAGGGTTGTCCTGGAGGAATAGGCCCCCAAATCCAGGGGACTGATATCGGTGTCTTCCGTCCGGATACGGATTCTGTCCAGGCTTATGCCCAGTGCTTCGGCGCAGATCTGAGAGAGGACGGTTTCTGCTCCCTGGCCGATCTCGGCGGCTAAAATAAGAAGAACGGCCGCCGTGCCGTCTTCGCTGATCTTGACAATGGCATTGGAATGGGGGAAGACAGCTTTTTTAACAAAAGGCTCCAGTGTCTTCTCCGAGCTCAACTGGACCTGTCCCCGGTATTTGGAGTAGCCCGCGCCGGAGACAAAGCCGCCGCAGCCGATGCCGATTCCCCGCCCGGGAGGAAGTTTGCCGTATTTGTCTTTCCAGGAGGAGTGTTTCTTGACTTCTTCCAGAGTCTCCTTGAAGGCGCAGCTCCGGATATCCAGATCGTTGACTGTCCGCGAGTCGGGATCCATGGCGTTTTTGAGCCGGATGTCGATAGGATCGATTTTAAGCTCGTCGGCTATCATGCTCAACAGCGATTCGAAGGCAAAACGCGGCTGGGGAGCCCCGTGCCCGCGCATGGCACCGCAGGCCGGCTTATTGGTCATCACCCGGAAACCGCGGTACCGGTAACTGGGGATTTTGTACAGAGTGGGGATCATGGCTCCGGCGTAATAGGTCGTGATCACGCCATAAGAAGAATAGGCTCCGCCGTCGAGGTGGATCTGACTGTCCACAGCCGTAATCCGCCCGTCCTTTTTGACCCCGATCTTGAGTTTCATGTGCTGCTTGTGCCGACCCCGGCCGTGAAGAAACATCTCTTTACGTGTGTAGACCATCTTGACCGGACGGCCCAGTCTCTTCGATGCCAGAGCCGAAACCAGGTCGAGTGAAGTGGCGTCGAGCTTGCTCCCGAATCCCCCACCGACCGGCGGGCGGATGACACGGATCTTTCCCAGAGGCATATCGAGGACGCGGGCAACCATGTAATGAAGATAATGGGGCACCTGGGTGGAGGAATAGAGGACCAGAGTGCTCCCATCATTGTCCCAATAGGCGATGGAAGCGTGGGGCTCCAGCGGGCTCTGGTAGACAAAATTGCCGACGAATGTCTCTTCGCGGACGAGATCGGCCTCGGCAAAACCCCGGTCCACATCCCCAAAATGGTGGTCCACACGGGCATTGATGTTGTTTGTGTAGCGCTCATGGACCAGAGGCGCTCCCTCTTTGACCGCCTCGGCCGGATCGAAAACAGCCGGAAGTTCTTCGTATTCGACACGGATAAGATCGAGCGCTTCCCTGGCCGTTTCTTCATCGACTGCAATTACGGCCGCCACTTCGTCTCCTATGTGGCGGACCTTGTCTTTGGCCAGTGTGTACTCGTCATAGCGGGGCGGATTGACGCCGTAGGTGATATCAGGAACATCGGCACCTGTCATGACCAGCTTGACCCCGGGAAGGGAAAGAGCACTGCTGGTGTCGATAGACCTGATCCGGCCGTGAGCGAGGGGAGAAGTCAGGATCTTTCCGTAGAGTATGTTTTCAAAAGACAGATCCGCCGTGTACTTGGCTCTGCCTGTAACCTTATCGGCCGCATCCACTCTGGGCAGACTTTTTCCTATGGTTTCATAATCGGGCAGGTCGTGAGTAGAGAGAGGCGATTCCTTGGTTTGTTCATATTTTTTCCAATTCCTTACGGCATCGAGAATTTTAGTGTAACCCGTGCAGCGGCACAGATTCCCGCCTAAAGCCTCTTTGATCTCTTCATCTGCCGGCTCAGGATTTCTTTTGATCAAAGCATAAGCGCTCAAGATCATCCCGGGGGAGCAGTACCCGCACTGGACCGCTCCTTGGTTGATGAAGGACCGCTGCAGAGGGTGAAGCTTTCCATGCTGAGCGATACCTTCGATAGTCGTGATCCGGCACCCTTCGCAGGCGGCCGCCAAAAGAAGGCAGCTGTTTTTGGGCTCACCGTCCACAAGCACCGTGCAAGCTCCGCACACTCCCCTGTCGCAGCCCTTTTTCGTCCCCGTCAGCCTCAGTTTATTGCGGAGAACATC
>CBFDBS010000054.1:0-10920 GCA_965603105.1 uncultured bacterium | reverse complement strand
TGGTAAGGAAGTGTCCAACCGGTCAGGTCAAAGGTGGTCTCTGGAGGACCGCCTTCATACTGTCTGCGGTCGGGGTAGATCTGCGGGCCCAGGATATCGATGAGATAGGGCCGGTAAGCCTGGGACATCAGGGCCACATAGGTCCCCTCTGGATATTCAATTTCTTGTGCGTGAAAAGATTCTGTCGCTTGATGAATCTCTATTCCGCCGGAAATGAGGATGTTGATCATCTTAGCGGCGGTATTGGGATCTTTTTGGAGATGTGGAATGACATAAGCATAAGGAGCTTCATTTTTTCCTTTTTCAATGGAGTTTCGAGCCATGCGGTACATGTTCATCAGGTATTTATCTCTGTGTTTTGCTCCGGTTTCCAGGAAGCCGATGACAGACCAGTAGCCATATTCAACAATGTCACGGAGTCTCCACCATCCCCCCGGCCAGGGGCTTGGATAATTAATGGTCTGGGTATTGCCCCTTGTCCCGAGCCCGCCCCTGTTTGGGGGAGCGAGATCCTGGGCTTTTTGAAAGATCGGGGTTGCCATGGGAGTGGCTGCCGCTTCGAAGAGAATGGTTGCCACATTATGCCACAGGGCACAGGTGTGAATGGCCGACATTCGCCAGTGGTTCCAGAGGGCATAGTGCATGACCGCTATTTTTCCTTGCTCTTCCAATATAGTCCGCATATAGGCGCCGGTCAGCTCGATCTCGCGGGTGAGCAGAGGGTCCAGGGAATGATGACGGGGGTCATACAGAGGAGAGAGAAAAAGCCGGGCCGCGGAGTTTCCCATATGGTGCATGTCCAAAAAGATCTGAGGGAACCATTCATGGTAAAGGATGTTGTTTACATACTTGGTTTCCACCAGGTTGTGCATGAAGGCATCACGGTTGTTGTCATGGCCGACATAGTAATGATACAGCCAGGGCATTGGGGCCGATTCATAGGGAGTCCCGACATTCTGCCTGTACCAATCTGTTGTCAGAATATTACCATCCGGATTCCAACTGGGTATAAGCAGAAATATCACTTCATCCAATATTTTTTGTATTTGGGCAGATCTGTCCGTGGCCAGTACATAGGCCAGCTCCGGGGACATCTGGGTTGGTCCGCATTCTGAGGCGTGCATACTGCATGTGACCAAGGCGATGGTCTTTCCCTCTTCGGCCAACCGTGTGGCTTCTTCTTCAGTGATTCTGCCTTTGGCGAGTTTCTTTGCAATGTCTTTATACTTGTCAAGTTGGGATAAATTCTCTGAGGAGGAGATGACAGCCAGAAGAAAGGGATTCCCCATGGTTGTTTTACCCAGCTCCTGCACGATAACTCTGTCTGAAGCATCCCCCAGGATATTGAAATATTCATGAATCTTATCCCACCTGATCAGCTTATAATCCGCGCCAGGTTTGTGTCCGAAAAAGGTCTCCGGATTGGGGATGCTTTCAGGAAAGGCTAGAGGACCACAAATGAAAATGACTAGAATAACAACGATAATAAATCGAGATATCTTAAATCTCATTTCAAGCCTCCTTGTTCCCTAATGTCTCAAATGACTTGCCTTCCTACCTGATTGATATTATTTGTTTTTTCTCAAGTTGTGAAGGAAAGAATAAAAACTATTTGCAGAGTTCAAATTCCTATCCCTCTTGTCCATGGGCAATTTCGGATCAAGAGCCCGTCTTGAAGTATTAATCCGGTTATGATAGAAATCCTAAAAGGATATGCTTGGCAATGAAAAGGTTTCTCCTGATCTTAGCGAGCATACTGTGGTTTTTTATGGGTGTCTTCTCCTGTGAATACAACATCCGAGATGCTGGCTTTGTGAATCTGGTCGATCCCCCCTACAGGCTTTATTTTTTTATTGATGACAAAACTCCGGCGGAGAGCATCGAAGGCTTCAAAGAAGAGTCCCGGCGTGTGATAAGCGGAAGCAATATTCTTCCTGCGATTGTCCATATTTCCAGAGATCGAGATCACAAGGCCATGGAGTACTATCGGTTCTGGGATATTCAGAGCCCACCCGCGTTCATTCTGACGTCACCTGACCAGCGAACCCTGCCGCTCTCAGTTCCTGATGACATGACTATCAACCGGGACAGCATACGGAAAGTGCTTCAGGGCGCGGTCTCATCATCGGTGCGCGAAGAAATCCTGGCCCGCATCGTCAAGGCTTATGCCGTTTTGATTTTGATCGAAGGCCCGGATACCGAAGAAAATCTTTTGGCGCTAGATAAATTGAAGCAAGCTTCCGGGAAAATTGCCTCTCTAATGAGCCAGCTGCCCAAACGGATCGAGAATCCACCTCACATCATTATCATTCCTCAAGATAGGGCGGCTGGAGAAAGTACCTTTCTCTGGAGCTTGGATGTCGACACAAGAGATGTGGAACAGGCCAGGATCGCAATCCTCTTCGGACGCGGATGCATCTTCTATTCCCCCTTCGAAAGCGCACTGGCCAGCGCTTCTGAAATCACCGATATGCTGACAATCATCGGGTTGTCGTGTGACTGCGGATTGGATAAGAAAGGTTTGATTGGGCAAAGAATTCCTATCAGATGGGATGAAAGCTTACAGGCAGAGGTTGTGAAATACCTCGGTTTTGATGCCGAAAACCCCTTGATCAAACGTGAGATTGCAGGCATCCTGGCCACCAACAACCTGGATACAGAATCAGGAGAGGTGTTGGATGGGCCGCTCAGGGAGCTTGGCCAGTACCGGGAAAGGGCGTTGACCTTCGGAAAAAAACTGGGCTCCTCCCGGATTTCACCTGCCCTCTCCCAGAAGTTAGGCCCGCAATCTTCAAGGCGGTCTCGATCTGGATTCAATCCCCTCGTCTCGCTCCTTCTGGCGGGAATTGTCCTGGCTGGTGTCCTGGTGGTGGTGATCTTTATCAGGTTTCGAGCAAAGAGGGAAAGACCATGACAACATTCCGGCAGATCGTCCGTGAAATCCGTTACCGGAAGACAAATTTCATTCTGGGTCTGACAGCTGTCCTGCTAGCGACCGCACTTTTCGTTGCCTTTTTTTCTGCCGGTGAGGCATCGAAAAGAGAGACGACGCGGCTGATGCGGGATATGGGATTCAACTTAAGAGTCATTCCCCAGGAGACCGACATGAAGAAATTCTGGATCACCGGATTTTCGCAGCATTCCATGCCGGAACACTATGTGTATGATTTGGCTGAACATCCGGGAGTTTCCTATAATCATCTGACCGCCACTCTTCAAAAAACATTTATTTGGGCAGATCATGAAGTTATCCTGAGCGGAATGGCTCCGGAAGTGATCCCTCCGGGGAAAAGCAGCTCCCCAATGACATTTTCCATAGAACCTGGGACGGTCTATGTCGGTTTTGAGCTGGCGAGAGACCTTGGCCTTCAAGCCGGTGATAAAATCACGATTGAAAACCATTCGTTCACCGTAGCCCGATGCCTGTCTGAAACCGGAAGCCGTGACGATATCCGGATTTATGGTCACTTGCAAGACATTCAGAATGTGCTGGATATGAACGGGCGGATAAACGAGATCAAGGCTTTGCAGTGTATGTGCACCGGCGATTTCGATCACATGGATTCAGTGGATCAGTTGAGGGCCCAACTCGAAGATGTCCTCCCCGATGCCAAGGTTATCCTGGTGCAGTCCATTGCGACTGCCCGTCAGGAACAGCGTATCATGGCGGAGCGGTATTTCAGTTATCTTTTTCCGCTGTTGTTGTTTGCGGTCATGGCCTGGATCGGTATCCTGGCCTTGTTGAATGTCCGCGAACGGAGACGCGAAATCGGAATCATGCGTGCCGTAGGTTTCGGCACCGGGAAAATAGTGCTTCTCTTTCTGGGGAAGGCCGCAGTTATAGGTTTTGCCGGAGCGGCATTCGGATTTTTTTTGGGAACTGCGCTTTCGGTCCAATTCGGCCCCCAAATTTTTAAGATCACAGCGGCCTCGATAAAACCTCAGATGGAACTGCTGGTATATTCTCTTCTGGGATCCCCGCTGGTGTGCGCCGTGGCGGTGATCATCCCGACCATGATGGGTGTCTATCAGGATCCAGCCCTAAGCTTGAGGGAAGAATAGAAGTGATTGTTCTGGAAAAAGTGAGCAAGTTTTACAAAAAGCCCCAGGGAATCATCAAAGCTCTGGACGGAATCAATCTGGTTGTCGAACGTAACGAATTCACAGTTATTCGAGGACCCAGCGGGAGCGGGAAAACAACTCTGCTTCTGACCTTGGGCGGAATGCTCCGGCCGACGAGCGGCCGTCTCACCGTAGCTGGCATGGACCCATATAAAATAGATAGCAGAAAAAGGCTTGAGTTCAGGGCCGAAAAGATCGGCTTTGTGTTTCAGCTCTTTCACCTTATCCCTTATCTAACGGTGATTGAAAATGTGCTTCTGCCCTTGGGCAGTGCTGGCGGCGGGAACAAGGTTCCGAAATCCAGGGCATGGGCCCTGCTGGAACAGTTGAACCTCGACGACCGCTCCGCCCATTTCCCACCCGAGCTCAGCGCCGGAGAGAAACAGCGTGTGGCCATCGCCAGAGCCATGCTCAAAAAGCCGGAAATCCTGCTGGCCGATGAACCCACGGGAAACCTGGACCCTGAGAATTCGGCTTTAATCGCCTTATGTCTGGAAGACGTCCATGGCCAGGGATGTACCGTCATCGTTGTCACTCACGGCCAGGACTGCGATCCTTACGCTGAAAGGATCATCTGCTTGGAAAAAGGCCGGCTCAGATTGAATCATGAATAGTCCATTCCCATAGACCGATGGAGGTGAACGGAATGAATCGAAAAAAATGTGTTCATAACTTCAGCAGGGGACATCGAAGAGGATGGGCCTCTTTTTTCTGTTTGGGTTTGATTCTGGTCCTCTTGAACACCTGTGGGCCGGGAGAGGAGACCGGGAACGGCTGGATGATGTTCCGGTATGACAGAACCCACAGCGGATATTCGAAGGAGAACCTTCCTGTTCCCCTGACACTGGAATGGGCATTTCAGTCGCCCCTATCGCCCCGGCCGGCCTGGCCCGAGCCCGGAGAAGAGATGGAGAGGATGCAGATGGACAACGCTTTTTATACATCTGCGGCCTACGGTCTGGTCTTTTTCGGCTCCTCTATCGACCACAAGATCCGGGCGCTGGATGCGGCCACTGGGAAAGAAAAATGGCATTTTGATACCGACGGCCCTGTCCGTTATGCCCCCACGATTGCCGATGGCAGGATTTATGCCGGTTCTGACGACGGCAATATCTACTGTCTGAACGCCGCAAATGGAAAGCTCCTGTGGAAATACCGGGCCGGCCCCGGCCCGGAAAGGCTCTTGGGCAACGGAAGCATGATCTCCCTCTGGCCCATCAGGACAAATATTCTCTTGGATGAAGGGGTCGTCTATTTTGGTGCCGGTGTCTTTCCTTATGAAGGAATCTACATCTGTGCCCTCGATGCACGTGACGGTTCGATCGTCTGGAAAAACGACACCATCGGCGACCAGGAGCACGAGTTGGCCTTTGGAGGGATCTCTCCCCAGGGCTATCTGGTGGCGTCCGAAGGGATCTTGTATGTGCCCTCCAGCCGTGCAATGCCCGCCGCTTTTGATAAACAAAATGGCGACTTTCTCTATTATCTGGATCCCGGTGGAAAGATCGGCGGAACCTGGGCCGTTCTCGACCGGGAGCACCTCATTGCCGGTGTGGATAACTCGGGGGTTCCCGCCAAGAGAGCCTATGACCAAAAAACAGGCGAACGAAAAGAAGACATGCATGTCTGGTTCCCTGGGATCGATCTGGTCATCACGCCGGACACATCTTACACATTGACCGAGGAAGGCATTTATGCACTGAATCGGCACGCTTATCTGAGTCTTCAGCAGAACCAGATCAGAGATATTCGTCGAAAACGGGAAGATCTCAGAGCTCAGCTCAGCGATATCTCCATCCGGTTGTCACAGGTCGATCCCAGGAATTCCGAACGGCTGATCCGCCAAAGAGAACATATCACCCGGATGATAGCCGAGCTGGCCGAAGTCGAAAACCTGCTCAAGCCTGAGATGTTCCGGTGGGAAACCAAATGCCTTGATCTCAACACCATCATTCTTGCTGGAGATCATGTATTTGCGGGAGGGAAAGACAAAGTCCTCGGCTTCAATGCTCAAACAGGAGAAGAGCTATGGGAAGCCGAGATCCCGGGAGATGTCAAAGGATTGTCAGCAACGGACGGGCGTCTTTTTGTGTGCACGGACGCTGGAGGCATCCTGTGTTTCGGCCAGGAGGAAGGCGGATTTCCTCAACCGGCTGATGCGTCTGTGGTGGCCGATCCCTTCAGCGGCGGAAAAAAAGAAGAGTTTTTCCAGGCCGCAGCCGGAAATATTATCGAAAGGACGGGGATCGATAAGGGCTGGGCCTTAGTCTTAGGTTGCGATTCGGGCCAATTGGCCTATGAGCTTGCCTCCAAAACGGATCTAAATGTCATCGCTTTGGCCTCAGATAGTAAGAAAACAGCGGATATAAGACACAGGTTGTCGGGGAGTGGTCTTTACGGTTTTCGGATTGTGGTTGCCGACTGGGATTTAGAAACATTGCCTGACTACTTCGCCAACCTGATCGTTTGTGAAGACCTTCTGACAAACGGTAAAACAGATGTCTCTGCAGAAGAGATTTTCCGAGTTCTCAAGCCCTATGGGGGAGTGGCTGTTTTCAGCCTGCCGGCCCAAACTTCAAGACCTGCTCTAAGGACAGATCCGAAAGACATCTCGTCCTGGTTTGAAGCCGCAGTCTCCGGCGGCCCCTGCGAGAAGAGACATGAAGGATCCTGGCTGTCCTACACCCGCGGGGCACTCGATGGCGCAGGCGACTGGACCGAGGAGTACGGGAATCCGGGCAATACCGCATGCTCGGACGATGAGCTCGTCCAGGGTCCCCTGGGGATCCTCTGGTTCGGCGAACCCGGCTCCAAAAAAATGATGGACCGCCATGCCAAAAGCCAGAGTCCGCTCTCCATGGAAGGACGGCTGTTCATCCAGGGAGAGGAAGTGGTCATGGCCTACGATGCTTACAACGGCACTCTCCTCTGGGAAAGAGAGATCCCCGGAGCGATCCGGCCTCGGGCGGATATTGACGGAGGGAATTTTTCCGTGACCGAAGATGCCCTCTATGTGGGAGCATACGATATCTGCTACCGGCTCGATCCGGCCACCGGAAAGACCCTCTCAGAGATCAGACTCCCCGGTACACCGGATGGAGGGAGTTTTCGCTGGGCCCATGTTTCGGCAACTGAAAATTTTCTTTTTGGCTCCCGAGCCGCAGCGCTCCCAAGGCAGTTTTTCAGCCTGAAGGAGGCCCTGGTTAAAGACGGCCAATGGATCAAAGAGGAAGATGTTCCACTCGAATATTTGGACCAGTACCAGGCTTTAAGAAACAAGTACCCGGAACCGTCGGACGGATTGATTGAAGATTTCAAGAGATCCGGAGTGCTGTGGCGTATGATGGCCGATTTTCCCGATTGGGAAAATTACAATCTTACCGAAGGCGCTCTGACCGACCGGTTGATGGTCAGTGATGCTGTTTTCGCCCTGGACCCCGAAAGCAGGGACCTGCAGTGGCGGCACCAGGGGAACCGAATCGCCCATATCACCATCAGCAAGGGCTTCGGTTATGTCTTTTTTGCAGAGAGCGTTGTTTCCCCGGGAGAAAAATCAAGAGCTGCCCGAGAGACACAGAAGTTGATCGGCGAAGGAAGATATGTCGAGAGCCGGGAGTTTCAGGTCCGGCCCGAATTCCAGGACTTCCGGACTGTCTTTGCCCTGGATCAGGAGACAGGAAAAACCAAATGGCAAAAAACGCTTGATTTTACGGGCTGCGGGGGTGACACAGTGGCCTCGGCCTATCAAAATGGCGTGCTGCTCTTTTTTTCCAGCATGGGGAGCCATGACTATTGGCGTCACGATACAGGGACCCTTCGCTGGAAGCGCATAACAGCCCTGGATGCCGAGACTGGGGACGTTCTCTGGTCCCATCCCAACAATTACCGCACACGACCCGTCCTAGTGGAAAACAGGGTCTTTATCGAACCACGCATATGCGACATCCAAACCGGCTCGATTTTCACTCGTGAACACCCTATAAGCGGACAGACCGTTCCCTATGAATATCTGCGGCCGGGCCATACCTGTGCGATCACCTCGGCTTCGGCCTCCATGTTATTCTACAGGTCCTCGGTTGCTGCGATTACAGATTTTGAGAAGGACGACGGATTAACCCTTTTTGGAGGGATCCGGCCAGGATGCTGGATCAGCATGATACCTGCAGGTGGAGTGCTTCTCTTTCCGGAAGCAAGCGCGGGCTGTACCTGTTCCTTCCCGCTGCGGGGATCGCTGGTACTCAAGCACAAGCCCGGCAGGGAGCAGAAGGGAAAGGTCTTTATCACTCACGGGCCCATGACTCCGGTTAAAAATTTCGCTATCAACCTCGGTTCCTCTTCGGACATGAAAGATGACAGCGGAAGAGTCTGGTTTGCCTACCCCAATCCCGACACAAACTACACCCAAAACCACTATCCCGACTACGGAGTTAAATTCGATTTGAGTGAAAAGATCCTTCCGGGAATGGGATTTTTTAACAAGGATTACAGAAACCTGTCTTTCCCGGGTTCGGCAAGACCCTGGTTGTTCACATCGGGCGCCATCGGGGTGACCGGATTCGATATCCCCTTGATTGACCCAGTTTGGGGCGAGAGGCCGGGTATTTATACGGTCAGACTTGGTTTTAAAGCTCCGGAAAATGACAGAAGAGGCCAGCGGATTTTCAACATAATTCTGCAGGGGAAGGAGGAACTTGCGGATTTTGACATCCGGGCCGAGTCCGGATCAGACAATGGAGTTGTGATTAAGGAATTCAGAAACATACAGGTTGCCGGCTCCTTGACGATCGAGCTCATATCCTATAGCAAAGATCCGGGCATCGACGATGCACCTCTTCTCAATTTTATCGAAGTGATAAGAGAAGATGCGATTGAATCCTATGAGCCAAGTCCAGCAGCAAAACCTTTGACGGCCAGGGAAGCCGAATCTCTGCTTTCGGAGGCGCACGCAGCCTTCCAAAAGAAAAATGACGACGAAGCATTGGAAAAGTATCATTCCGTACTTGAGAGGGCGGAAAGCGTTGTTCACAAAAGCCAGGCTCTCGCGGGATTGGCCGAGATCGCCTCTCCGGAATCTCTGCCAAAAATCGCACCTTACTGTAAAAATGTCGATCAGGTGATCAGAGGCTATAAGGACTTGGATACTCAGCTCAAAAAAGGTGCCGTTCATGTTTTTCTGGCGATCGGAGATGAGCTGTCGGTCAGCGACAAAAACCTGGCACTGAGGATGATGAATCGCGCACTCAATTTCGCAGATCCAGAGGATCTGGAAACCCTCGAAGAGGTCATGATACGAATAAGAAGACTTAGAGGAGATACTCTTTCGGAGAGATAAAGAATACAAGCCTTTCCGCCTTGGGCTTCCAAGAAGCAGCCAATTCTGATCTGTGGTTTTCTCCTGTCGGACAAGTACGTGCGGTCGATAAAAAAAGTGGATTCGATTCCACTCTCTGGAAAAACAGCCCTGATTTTAGTATTTATTAATGATAAACTTGAACAGGGAACAAAATGAAAAAACAATCGAGAAGAAAATTTTTAAAAACTCTCGGTTCCGCAACCCTATCAGCAGGTTCTCTTTCGCTGTTATCCAGCCTAGGAATGCATGGATGCAAATCCGTTGGAGGAAAAAAGCCGAACATCATTTTTATCATGGCCGATGACCTCGGCTACGCTGAATTGGGTTGTTTTGGTCAGAAATTCATTCAAACCCCGAATCTAGACCGGATAGCCGCCGAAGGAATGCGCTTTACGGATTTTTACAGCAGCTCAGCCGTCTGCGCTCCGGCCAGGTGCAGCCTAATGACTGGAAGACACGGCGGTCATGCCCACGTCCGGGACAACTTCGAGATCGGAGAATGGGATTCCTTCCGGGGGCAGCTCCCGCTTCCGGAGGGAACGGTGACGCTGGCCTCGGTCTTAAAGAGCCAGGGATATGCCACAGGGTGTTTCGGCAAATGGGGATTGGGCGAGACAGGCAGCAGCGGCGATCCGCTCAAGCTGGGATTCGACAGGTTTTACGGGTACAACTGCCAGAGACACGCCCACAATCTGTACCCCCGTTATCTGGTCAGCGATGACAGAAAAGAGATTCTGGAGGGTAATGACCGGGGCATTCCAGGGGAAAAGTATGCGCCCCAGCTCATCGCCGATGAAATGCTGAGATTCGTCAGAGCCAATAAAGACAATCCCTTCTTTCTGTATTATCCCACGGTGATCCCTCATCTTCCCCTGCAGGTGCCGGATGAGGGGCTCGAACCCTATGAAGGCCAATGGACGGAGACACCCTATACGGGGAATTCCTACCTGCCGCATCCCAAGCCCCGGGCTGCCTACGCCGGGATGATCAGCTTTATGGATAAACAGGTCGGCCGATTGATGGATCTGCTGAAGGAACTGGAATTGGATGACAATACGATTGTCTTTTTCACGTCGGATAACGGTACCACTCATCTGGGGAACCAGGTGGATTACACTTTTTTCAACAGTGTGGGCGGATTGAGAGGTCTGAAGGGATCGCTGTATGAAGGGGGAATCCGCGTCCCCATGATTGCCCGTTGGCCGGGAAGGATCACCGCGGGGACAGCCAGCCATTTACCTGCCGCCGGATATGATATACTGGAGACCCTGGCGGAGATCGGTAAGGCCGTCGTTCCTGGTGAGACAGACGGGATCAGCATCATACCGATGCTTCTCGGCAAATCCTCACAACAAAAAGAACATGATTACCTGTTCTGGGATTTCGCGGGCTATGGAAAACAGATCGCGGTCCGCATGGGCAAATGGAAGGGGATTAAGGCCAAT
>CBFDBS010000053.1:0-10934 GCA_965603105.1 uncultured bacterium | reverse complement strand
CTAAAAACCTTTTTAGAACATTTTTAGGTCTGACTGTTTGTTGCCATAGTTTGTTAAGCTTCGGTTTTCTCTCTCGATTCGATTGGTCTTTCTATGGGTAAGCTCATTATGCATAAAAGGATTCTGGCTTTACAAGTTATAATTAGCATGGATTATTCATGTCGACATCTTTTACCTCAATTGAGATTCGGATAAGGAATTTTGGCCGCTGAAACGACTAAATCAATAGAAGGAAAAGGATGATGCAACTGAAAATAGACACCAGAACGGCCAAAGTTGAGAGGCGCCGCTTCTCAAGGAAGAAAACAGAGGGGTACTGCCAGATCGATCAATCCAGAGACAGATACAGGATTGTGGATATCAGCCCCGGAGGCTTGAGGATCTCTTGTCCCCATAAAATTGATGGCGGGCGGCAGGTGGAAATGAATGTCAGCTTAAAAAATGGCTACCAATTCGAAACGAATGCCTATGTCGTCTGGATTATGGAATACCCGACCGAAAAAGAGGAATATTACGAGATCGGCCTGGCTTTTGAGGACCTGACCATGTGGGACTCTCATCAACTGAAAGTCCTGGTGGGGGTGGACTGAACAAGCAAGGTGACAACAGGTTTTCAACTTCGGCTGTCGACTTCATAAACCACATCCGCAAGGATCGATTTTTTCTGCCCTTTCCATTCCTTGAATCATCCCCGGACTCACCTTTACGGAACATTTGATATTTGTTATAAATCGTGTTTGTGGGGATTTGACACAAGAGGATAAGATGAAAAAAATACATATTCTGTTTTTATTGCTGCTTCTATCCATAAGTCCCGGATCGGCCCTGGCTCAAGAAGGATCGATTCAGAAGTTTGAAATCCAGACCAGCGGGATGAATCTCGAAAGGCTGGCCAGACCGGGAACACCCTTCGACAAAGTGGGCAGGAGGTTTGCCGTCCTCGGTGACGAATCCGGATCGTTCGAAGCCTGGGCTTATCCGCTTAAAATACTGAGGAATTTTGAAATCTCGTTCTTTGTGGGAAGCTCAACCCGGCCGATAAAGGCCGGAGAGATCGTGCGCTATATTTCGGTTTCTCCGGAGGCGACCACCCTGACTTACACATTCCAATCCTTCACAGTCCAAACCGCTTACATCACTCCCGTCAACGAGCCAGGGGCAATGATCCTCATGAAAGTGGATTCTACCGAACCGCTGACAATTGTTTGCGGATTCCAGCCTGTTCTCCAACCGATGTGGCCTGCGGGCATCGGCGGGCAGTACGCCTACTGGGACAACACGATAAAGGCCTATATTATCGGTGAATCCACAGGCAAAAATCACGGCCTGATCGGCTCCCCCGCGGCCTCAGGGCTTTCCTACACTCCGGCCCACATGCTCTCCGATTCCCCCAGCGAATTTCAGATCAAAATACCCGAGCCCGATAAGATAAAAGATCGTTTCATTCCCATTTATATGACCGGGGGGCCGGGAAAAAGAGAAGACATCCTGGAGGCCTACAAAAGACTTCAGAGCTCTCCTGAAAAGCTTTATCTCGACAATCTCGAGCACTACAGAGAGCTGGAAAACAACTCCCTTCGGATCAATACACCCCTTGCGGACCTCAACCTCGCCTTCCGATGGGCGAAGGTGGCTTTCGACAACCTGATCGTGGACAACCCCACTCTTGGAAAAGGACTGGTGGCCGGGCTCGGTGCTTCCGGCACCAGCGGCCGTCCGGGATTCGGCTGGTACTTCGGCGGTGATGCGTATATCAATTCGATGAGTTTTTTGAGTTACGGAGAATACCGGACAGTCAGAGACATCCTGGCCTTCACTCAAAAATGGCAGCGTGATGACGGAAAGATGGCCCACGAGCTGTCCCAGGCAGAAGGATATGTGGACTGGTGGAAAGATTATCATTACGGATATATCCATGGCGATACGACACCTTATTATCTCGCCGCCATGTTCGATTATTTGAGAGAAAGCGGTGATATCGACTTTATTGAGGAAAGCTGGAAAAGTCTGGTCAAGGCCTACGACTGGTGCCTTTCCACAGACGCCAACGGTGACGGACTGATGGACAACAAAAAAGCCGGGCTGGGTGCATTGGAATACGGGGCCCTTACCGGGATCGAGACAGACATTTATCTCGCCGCCGTCTGGACCAGAGCCGCCTATGCTATGCAGCAAATGGCCGATGCCGTCGGAGAAGAAGAGATCAGCCGGCGGGCAGGCGGGCATTTCGTCAGGGCCAAAAAGGCCTTTGATGAGAAATTCTGGGACGAAAATTCCGTGTTTTATGCTTATGCTTTCAACAGCCAGGGAGATCGCGTCAAGGAAATCTCTCCCTGGAATGCCGTCGGACTGATGTGGCAGCTGGGTACTCCGGAGAGAAGCCGTCTTTCCCTGGAGAGAACCTCCTCATCCGAGCTGACCACAGATTGGGGGATAAGGAGCATTTCCCTCAAGAGCAAGTATTTTCAATCCCTCAACTACAATTACGGCGCCGTTTGGCCTTTTCTGACGAGCTGGGTGACCACCGCCCTCTACAAGCACCATCTTCCACTTCAGGGATATAACCTTCTTTGGGCCACGGCCAGGCACACCTTCGATAACTCTCTGGGGAATATCACGGAAGTGTTTTCAGGAGTGCAAAATGTGTGGCCGCAGGAAGCGGTCTCCCATCAGGGATTTTCCACGGCCGGAGTCGTCCTTCCCCTAGTGCGGGGACTACTGGGGCTGGAAGGAGATGCTTTAACTAAGATATTTTTTTTCGCCCCTCATTTTCCCGCCGATTGGAAGAAAGTGAAAATAGAC
Source organism: uncultured bacterium (assembly GCA_965603105.1). Classification (GTDB taxonomy): domain Bacteria; phylum Acidobacteriota; class Aminicenantia; order Aminicenantales; family Aminicenantaceae; genus CBFDBS01. The sequence goes on along the minus strand of CBFDBS010000053.1, from coordinate 8,132 downwards.
AACATCAAAATCGGTGAAGCGGCCTTCTCTGTCGATTATTTGCGGACCGAGGACCGGCTCGCTATCGTACTGCAGGCGGAAAACGCCAAAGGATACAGAATAAACTTTGCTCCCGCTCTGGGGATAGGAACTGAAGTGATTTCGTTCAAGGTCAATGGGCAGGATACCGACTTTGAAATGGATTCAAACAGCCAAACCGTTCAGCCCCGGGTGGAATTAGCTGTCGAAGACAATCCCCTATCGATCGAAGTGTATTTTAAGCCAACCTTAGAAATTCTCCCTGTTATTCCTGAGACAAAAGTGGGAGAAAGAAATTCTGGACTTAAAGTCATTTCGGTTCGAAGAGAAGGCCGGATTCTTCATTTATGTTTGGAAGGCCTGGCCAATAAAAAATATTCCATTCAAGTGCTCAACCTGCATCTGGCTGTCGACATCACAGGGGCGGATAGTGGTGATGGAAAACTCTTGCTTGAAATGCCGGCAGGTTCTCCCGGCCAGTTTGTCTCCCATAAAATCACCATTACAATGCAATAATATTTTTCCATCCGGTTCTCTTCCATTTTAACAAATCATTTGCAATATCCGGCTAAAAATCATATCTTTTTTCCTAAGAAAGGAGAAGTCCACCGGGACTTCTACTAAATAGAGAGGAGGCAAAATGTTTCAACGAAAACGGAATCCAGTGCTTATCGGCATCCTGACGCTCTTTTTGGGTCTGTTTTTCCAGAGCGAAGGGCTCTCCTTCCAAGACGAAGCCGAAAATATCCTAAACCACTTCACCTGGCGAGAGATAGGACCGGCCAATCCCGGAGGGAGGATCACGGACGTCGAGGGAGTGGATAGCAATCCTTTGATCGTTTATGTCGGCGCGGCCACCGGAGGTGTTTGGAAAACGACCAATGCCGGTACCACCTGGGAGCCGATTTTCGACGACCAGCCGATTGCCTCTATAGGCGATATCGCCGTTTCCCTCTCCAACCCGGACATCCTCTATGTCGGAACCGGTGAACCCAATAACCGCAACAGTTCTCCCTGGGGAAGCGGCGTTTTTAAATCACTCGATGCTGGAAAAACGTGGGAATTCATGGGACTCAAAGAAACCCACCATATCGGCCGCATCCTCATCGATCCAAAGAATCCGGACATTGTCTACGTAGCAGCCCTGGGTCACCTCTGGGGCGTTAACGAAGAACGCGGTGTATTCAAGACAATCGACGGAGGAAAAACCTGGACAAAAAGCCTCTTTTTTGATGAAAGAACGGGCGTAACTGACATCACCATGGACGGCCATGACAGCCAGACCATCTATGCCGCAGCCCATGAACGGCTGAGAGACCGTTTCGACGGAGGCGATCCTGTCGACCAGTGGGGACCGAAAGCGGGGATTTATGTGACCAGGGATGGAGGAAACACCTGGACAAGGTCAACTCAAGGTCTTCCGACCGAAGAGATGGGCCGGATCGGCCTGAGCGCCGCCAGGAGCAAACCGGGAATGGTCTATGCCGTTGTCAGCACCGAGAAAACCGGCGGCCAGCAGAGAGCGGGAAAAATGGAGGCGGAAAACCTCGAGCCTAACCTGGGCGGTGTTTTCAGATCTACTGACTACGGCCAGACGTGGCAGCAGATGCACACCTACAACAACCGCCCTTCATATTACAGCCAGATCCGTGTCGATCCCAATAACGAAAATGCTTTCTGGTTGTGCGGCTCTCCGCTGGGCTATTCCGATAACGGAGGAGCAACCATCACCATAGGTCCAGCGGTTCAGAGCCGGACACATATCGATTACCATGCCGTCTGGATCGACCCCAACAACTCCGATCATGTCATCGTCGGAGGCGACGGCGGCATCAATATCACTTATGACGGCGGAAAAGAGTGGGAGGTAGTCACTGAGATCGGCCTTGCTCAGTTTTATGCCATCACAGCCGATATGCGCAAACCCTACTATGTCTATGGAGGCCTTCAGGACAACGGCAACTGGGGAGGCGCCAGCCGCTCCCGCCGCGGTTCGGGTATTGTCAACAGCGACTGGTTCCCTCTCAGCAACGCCGACGGCTTTGTCTGCCAGGTCGATCCCACCGACTTCAACACGGTTTATTATGAAACACAGAGCGGCGGCATCGCCAGGATGGACTTGAGCACCGGAGAAAATTCTTACATCCGCCCGCGACCACCGCAGGCCCCGGAGGGAGAAGCCCCGGAAAGGTACCGTTTCGATTGGAATTCCCCGGTGCTGATCTCTCCTCACAATCCTCAGACTCTGTACTTCGGGGGAAACAAGCTGCTCAAAACCGTCGACCGCGGCGACAACTGGAAAGCCATCAGCCCGGATCTAACGGCCGATCCCGAGGGGCAGTACACGGCCATCGTATCTTTGGATGAATCCCCCCTCACTCCGGGTCTCATCTGGGCGGGTACGAACGACGGAAACGTCCAGCTGACCAAAAACAACGGCGGCGAGTGGACACTACTGAATGATAATATGACCGAAGCACCTAAGAAATACTGGGTGAAAAGAATCGAAGCCTCCAATCATGAGGCAGGACGGGCCTATGTCGTTTTCGACGGCCACCGCCATGATGACTTCAATCCTTATATATTCGTCACCGAAAATTTTGGGCAAAGTTGGAGAAAAATCAGCAACGGCCTTCCCGAGGGTTCGGTCTACGTTGTCAGAGAGGATTACAAGAATCCCGATCTTCTCTTCGCCGGAACCGAATTCGCCGTATTCGTTTCACTGGACAGAGGGAAGACATGGACTCGATTCATGAATGGGCTGCCGACCGTGCCCGTTCATGACCTGTACATTCATCCAAGAGACTATGATCTTATTGCGGGAACACACGGAAGAGGGGCATGGATTGTGGATAATATCACTCCCCTTCAAGAGCTGGTTCCTGAAGTGAAAGAAAAAGAGGCTCACCTGTTCAGTGTGAAGCCCGCCATACAGTGGGCCAGAATCTATGAATGGACCTGGGTGACGGACAAGCGGTTCTTCAAACCCAATCCCGCAACAGGATCGAACATCTTCTATTATCTGAAGAGCGACGTCCCCGAAGATGTCGAAATTCAGATCGTCGATATCAACGGTACCGTTATCAGGGATCTGAGAGGCTCGAACAAGGCCGGCCTGCATCGGGTTTCATGGAACTTCAGGCATAATCCGCCGCAGAAAAAAGCCGGAGAGGCAGAGACAGCCCAATCCAGATACCGACGCCAGTCGCAAATGGCCGGTCCCGGAGAGTACCTGGTCCGTCTGAAAATCGGTGAGAGAGTGTTGACCACAACATTGATCATCGAAAAAGACAATCCCGGCTATCTGGGAAGATAATCCGGCATAATATGTCATAATAAGATCTGTTGGCATGTGCTGATATTTTTTATTAAACCTAACTCATAGAGTCTGAATTATTTACGAGTCAAGGTTGCCTTAGATACACGATGAGAAGGATGACGCAGTGGTGCTTGGCCGGAAAATTCAGCCTATACGATGACAATGTTTGTGTTTAATAAATATCGATATTTTTCGTGAATTGATCAGGCCCGGCTTTTTTCGAGCCGACAAATTAACGCAAGAGCGCATGAAAGAACCTGCCTTCCGGAACCGTTTGAAATCAATCTCTAAATCCAATGTCCACATCCAGCATCTTGCCAAAAGCCTTCGGAACCTATACAGAAAATACCGGCGAGGAATCAGAACCTATCCCGGCATTCCCTGCCGCGTCCACTACAATGACGACAGCTTCTATAACAGCTCGCCCGGCCATTATATCTCCGTCGGTCAGTCCGCTCTGGAAAATATCGAACATGCCCTTCGGCTGTCGAACAAGACTTTTCAGGAAATCGGGAGATGTCTCGATTTCCCCTGCGGTTATGGGCGAATCACAAGAGTTCTTCAAGCCAGACTCTCCGAAGCGGCAGATTTGGATGTTTGTGACATTGTGCCTGAAGCCGTCGCTTTTTGTACTCAGGAATTCGGAGCGACTCCGATCCTATCGCAAAAGGACATCGCAAAAGTGATCTTCCCAAGAAAGCATGACTTGATCTGGATCGGCTCCCTGCTCACCCATCTCGACCGGAAAAGCTTTGCGGACACTTTGAAACTTGCTTCCGACAACCTTAAAGAGGAAGGAGTATTGGTCTTTACCACCCACGGAAACTTCTCGCTTGAAATTCTCGATTCCTACGGTATCCAAAACCTGAACAGGAAAGAAGTGGAAAAATATCTTCAAGAAGCCGGTTTTTATTTTGCCCCTTACTCCGGTGAAAGAACCTACGGAATTTCTTTGAGCACTGAAGATTTCATCCGCTCCCTGCTGGAGGAAATTTCCCCTCAACAGATGAAGCTTCTTTTCTTCAAACAGAGAGGATGGGACAACCACCAGGACGTCTTCGCCTGCCAGAAAATCCAGCCGTCATGACCATAATATCCAGATAATCAAAAAGACAAAACATATTTTCTTTTCCCAAAACGGAGGAAACATGACCAGACTAGACAACAAATCCATAATGATACTGAGCTTGCTTTGCATTGCCATTCTGCTTTCATCCTCACTGGCATGCAATCAAGGAGAGGGTAAAATACTGCCGCCTCTCGATCCCCAGCAGGTTCAAGATCAGGACCTGATGACCTGGAACGATTACCGCCCCATCCCGGGGAAAAATTGGGCGGACCCGTCCCTCAAACCGGAGCGTGGCTTTCGCCTCGCAGTGCTGGCCATCGACTTCCCCAACCAGCCCTTCGTCATCTCCCTTCCCAAGGGATCGGATCCCTTCGGAAATCCGCAGATCGATCCGGTCGCCAGGGAGAACGTTTCCCAGTTTTATGCCGACTTCTTCATGAGACCCAGCGAGGTCAATAACGGCCAGACTATCAACGGTTACTGGATGGAACAGTCAAGGGGAAAATTCGGCATCACAGAGGTCGATGTTTTCGGCCCCTACCGCATGCCGAAACCCATCTGGGCCTACGGCCTCAACGAGTTCGGCCAGAATGACCAGACGCCGGACGGCAGCACAGCCGACAGTCGAATGGAGCGGGACTGCGATCCCATCTGGATCGAAGACGTCGGCGAGGACATCCGAAAAAACTACGACGCCATCCTGCGCATGTACGCCAGCTACGACGAAACGGGTGTCTGGCAGGAGTTCGGCGAAATGAAATTCAATTCCAGGGACGATATCCCGGCGGAGTGGGGCAATCCCAATCCGGACAAAGCCCGCTGGATCCCAACGCGGTATGTGGAATGGACAAGCTGGCTGGCCGGCGCTCAGCAGTGGGGACTGTCTTCCATGCGCCAGGGCGAAAACTCCGGCACCATCACCCACGAGCTCGGGCATCACGCCTTCCGTCTCCCCGACCTCAACAACAATCCCTATGTCGAGCCTTACCGGAGAGTTGCCGCCGGAACATGGGATATGATGGACCGGGGCTGTTTCAACGGGCCGGGAGGACCCCACATGCGCTGGGTCGTGCCTCCCACTCATGGAGCGGCCATGCCCGCGGGATTGATGGTCAGAAACCGCCTGGAAAATGGATTCATCGACGAGTCCCAGCTTCTGCGTTTGAGCCGGGAAGGACTGGCTCAATCCGGACTGGCGGTGGCGGAGGTTACGGCACGGGCGGTGGATCCTCTGCCGGGCACCTTCGCCGGCATCGTTGTCAGGATGGACGGCAGCGAACCCGGAGACAGGACCCCTGAGGATGATCCGGCCGCCAATCCCCTCTCCCCCGGAATCCCCAACTACAACTTTTATACGCTGGAAGTGGTCCAGCGCATCGGCTACGATTCCTTCACTCCCGATAATGGAGTCCTAATCGCCAAAAACAAAGACAGCCTGCGCGGCAGAAACGGCGGCCCCAACGGCTTCAACAGCTACATCTGGGTTATCGACGCCCACCCCGAAGACATCGACATGGTGGACTACGTCAAGCCCAACGGCGAAAAAGTGAAACGCACCATCGCCGACTACCGTCAGCTCAACGACGCTCTCTTCCACGCCGGACTCAATTCGGGCAGCCATTTCGAATGGGAAGACATACCCAACCGGCTTCACTTCTATATCGTCGACATCGAGAAGAATGAAGATGGGATCCTCTCCTACACGTTGGCTGTCCGGTCCCTGGACGGCTCGATCCCGCATGAGCAGGGCATTTCCCTGGAAGCACAGGCAAAACAGAGTGTAAAACAGCCCAATACTCCCATCACCTTCACGCTAAAAAATACGGGAAAGGCAGCGGAAGCGAACCCGGCCCTGCATCCCTCTGACGCCGCTCTCTATCTGAATTCCGACGTTTACCGGCTTTCGGTGTCGGTTGAAGGAGCGGGATGGACAGTCCAACTTCTCAACGGCCTGGCGGCGGTCACATTCGGAGGATCGGAAAAAATAATGGTCTACGTTTCCCGGGAGGGCGGAGGCGACCAGTCGGCCCAAATCACCCTCCGGGTCACATCCGAGAGTGACCCGTCCACGACTGCGGAAGCCACTGTCCAGGTTTCTAGGTAAGGGAGGGGACAATGAAAAAGAGTCTTATTTCTCTCCTGTTACTGGTTCCGGTGTTTCACTGTTTTGTTTTTTCAGAGGCACAAAATCCAACTGTTTGGGCTTTCGAGAAAAACATCCTCAAAGCACGGCCCCTGCCGTTGAACAATGTCCGCCTCTTGGGAGGGCCCCTCAAAAGAGCCCAGGACGTGACAGTTGAGTATCTTCTTCAGCTTGAACCTGACCGCATGCTGGCCGGCTACCGCGTCCGCGCCGGCCTGGAACCCAAGGCCGAAGGATACGGAGGCTGGGATGCCGTGGACAGCCGCCAATTGACGGGCCACATTGCCGGGCACTACCTCTCAGCCATAAGCCTGATGTATGCGGCCACCGGAAACGAAGAATTCAAGAAGAGGGCCGATTATATCGTCACCGAATTCAAGGATGTTCAGGACAAGCGGGGTGACGGGTACCTGGGCGCCATCGTTAATCGAGACGGTATCGATGGCCGTGAGCTCTTTCAGCTCTTATCCCGGGGAGAAATCCAATCCGGCGGCTTCGACCTCAACGGCCTCTGGTCACCGTGGTACACACTGCATAAGACATTCGCCGGCCTGCGGGACGCCTTCCGTTTCACGGGCAATAGAACAGCATTGGGCATCGAAATCAAATTTGCCGAATGGGCGGAAGGCATTCTCGCCCCGCTCGATGCCAACCAGATCCAGCAGATGCTTAACACCGAGTTCGGCGGTATGAACGAGATTTTGGTCGATCTCTATGCCGATACAGGGGAGAAGCGCTGGCTGGACCTCTCTTACAAGTTCGAACACCGCTCCTTTATCGAGCCCCTTAAACGCCACCAGGACATCCTCGATGGCAAACACGGAAATACGCAGGTGCCCAAGCTCATCGGTTCCGCCGACCGCTATGCTTACGCCGGAGATGCAGAAGACATATTGGCCGCCGGCTTTTTCTGGGATCAGGTCGTTCAGCACCACAGCTACGCCACCGGTGGCCACGGTCAGGACGAATATTTCCACGAGCCCGGCAAATTGAGCGACCGGGTTGACGGACGCACGGCCGAGACTTGCAACGTCTACAACATGCTCAAACTGACCCGCCGGCTTTTCGCCATCCGGCCCGACGCTCATTACGCGGATTTTTATGAGCGGGCCCTATTGAATCACATTTTGGCCTCCATCGATCCCGAGGACGGCCGGACCTGCTATATGGTTCCTGTCGGCAGAGGAGTCCAGCATGAATACCAGGGGATGTTCCGCAGTTTCACCTGCTGCGTGGGATCGGGCATGGAGAGCCACGCGCTTCATGGAGACGGGATCTACTACGAATCCGGTGACAAGCTCTGGGTGAACCTGTATGTGCCGTCTACGGTGGAGTGGACAGAGGCAGGCGTCAACTTGAAAGTGGACACGGATTTCCCGGAAGGCGAATCCGTAACTCTTGAAATGACGATTCAATCACCGAAAGAATTGACGCTGGCTTTGCGTCGCCCTTACTGGGTTGGCGACGGATTTTCCGTTAAAGTCAACGGCGAAGTTGTATCAGAAGACGTCATCGATCCCTACCACGATGTCCCCGAGTCGGGACGTCCGGTCGAAGGCCGCGCCGGTGTGGATCAATCCGGA
>CBFDBS010000052.1:0-10982 GCA_965603105.1 uncultured bacterium | reverse complement strand
CTCGTTCCATGACCGGGCAAAAATCAGCGGCGCCAGGAGTACTGGATTTTGACAAAAAACTGGTTATACTCGCGAAAAAAACGGCCATCGGATTCCAGCCAGTTGTGATTGTAGACTAGAAACACATCGAGCAGGCTGCGGTAAGTCCAGCGAATCCGCATATTCATCCCCAACGACCGGCTTTGATTGTCATACTGCAGATAGCTCAAAATCTGAAAATTGGGGCTGATGAAGACATTGACTCTGCTTTGAACCAAGAGAATATCGGTCAAACCCGAAGAGACATGCCCCTTGTTCTGCTCTCCCTGGAGACCAAAATTCAACCTGTGAGAAGGACGCCAGTTGATTTCGGCCTGGTATTGATCCATCTGCCCGTCGTAAAAGCTTCCGAACCACCAGGAAATCTTCCCCGTTATCTTCCGTTTACTCGAAGATTGAAACTCAAGCCTGTACCTGGTCCAGTGGTATTTCCCTTCGGCAACATAGACATCCTCAGTCAGATCAAAGGCTTCAGGGACCCGCTCCATATAGGGAACGACATTGAACTCTATCCTGTCACCGCTTTCAAGACTCCAGTTGATAGGGGCTGTGAAAATACGCCACTGATATACTCTTCCTTGCAGGTCGGTCACCACTTGTGTAAAAAGTTCATAACGCATCATCCTGAGCCAGGGCCAGTCAGGGCGTGGTTTGTACATGAAGTTCAGATTGGATTTATAAATCCCCTGCCAGGGCACAAAACCGAGAGAGGGATCGAAATCAGCCCCGATTCTTTTGGCATTGAAGGATATGTCCCAAAGGTCGTTGGGAAAATCGAGGGCCGCTCCGAAAGCTGTCCTGTCGGGCCCGAGATCTTCTCTGTTGGTCGCCACTCCCCAGACTCCAAAAAGCAGATTTTTATTCCCTTGGAAACGCGATGTCTTGTAGACAAAATCTCCGCCCACCAACCACGAATTGCTTCGGCCGAGAGGATCGCCGGCTGTAGCCAGAAATCCAATCCGGGATTCTGCCCACAGGTTTTGGTTGGCGCGGACTGCAAAAAGGTTTGTTCCCGGAGCCAATTCATCCACAGGACGGGTCAGCGAATCCAGGATTCCAAAGTTGAAACGTCCAAGACTTCCAGTCGCTTTGACCGAAAAATCGAGAGGCACTGCCTCGCTTTCAACCAAACCGATCCTCCGGCTGAAAAAAGGAATGACATCCCGATCATTGTGAAAGCCCATGCCCAATCCGAAGTCGAAGATATCCGAACCTTCCAAAAAAAAGGTCCTTTTTTCCGGAAAAAAAAGAGGAAACCGGGTTAAATTCACTCGTCTCGTATCCACTTCGGTCTCGGCAAAATCGGTGTTAACACTGACCAGTCCGGTCACGTTCCCTCCGAAATTTTTCAGAAGATCCAGTCCCGGTCGAAAATCATACCCAGTTGAATTTTCAGAACGTACCTGGGTGCGGCTGCCCAGCACATAGGGTCTGACTGTCAATCCAAGCCCCTGCTGAAAATCCGGGATGGAATTCAGAATCCCTCCCTGGCTGACATGAGTGACTTTAAAATTGCGGTTGAACGAAGCCCAGCGATCTGTTTCCTGTAACCTCTCGATTCTCCGCTCGACATTGAATCCCCATTGCTTCAAGCCTTTTTGGAAACGGATGGTTTTCACCGGAATGAAAATCTCCGCACTCCAACCTTCATCGAACTTCCGAACCGCCGCTTCCCAAATTCCATCCCAATCCCTGTCCTCCCTTTCCCCTTCCCCGGCGACCAGCCCGTCCATCCTGGCTCCATTGGGATTGACGGCAAAAACATATCCTGTCCTGCCATTCAAAAATGTATCGAGGACGATTTTGATGTGATCCTCGCCCCTTAACTCGGCATCTCTCTGCATGGTGAAACTGGAAATTCTTTCAGCCTGGCTGTCATAACAGATGATCCCGAAATAAATTGCGTCGTGAGTTGCAGCGACTCGAACCTCGGTTTTTTCGCTCGGTTCGCCGTTTTCGACAGGATCCACCTGGCGGAAGGGTCCAATGGGGACGGCTTTTTCCCAGATGAGTTCATCAAGCATCCCATCCAAACAGATCGAACTTTCTCCCGGAATCAGCACTGCTTCAGCCTTCGGAGATGAGGTTCGGACGGCTGCCAAGCTAAATCCTGAATAGCTCAACAGCACGAATAGTCCGAGCAAGAAAAGAGGCGTCGCTCTTTTCACGCCGGCACTCATTTCAATTCTGAGACAAATCATAAGCAGGTTTATTAACACAGGTCCACTTATACGTCAATCGACTTTTTCAATTCCGTTGATGTTCTTGCTCATTGTGAGCGTTTAGACAATAAGATTTGCAATTGACAAGATTGCATTTCAAATGTAAAAAAACAGAGTTAGAAGAAAAGAGCCATGCACATATGGGGACTGAACATACTGGACATCGGAATCATCGTTCTCTACGTCACGGTCATCCTCTGGCTGGGGAAAAAAGCGGGGCAAAAAACAAAGGACACCGCTGATTTTTATCTGGCCGGCCGGAGTTTAGGGAAATTTTACCAATTTTTTCTCAACTTTGGTTGTTCGACCAACGCCGACCAGGCGGTAGCCGTCTCCAGAGAAATCTACCGCCAGGGCATCGGAGGGATGTGGATCCAGTATCTGGTTCTCTTCCTTACTCCCTTCTACTGGTATTCCACCTATTTCTTCCGCCGGGTGCGCCTGATGACCATCGGCGACTTTTTCACCGAACGGTTCAACAGCAAATCCCTGGGGGCCAGCTACGCCGTGTTCATCCTGCTTCTTTCTCTTCTTGGAGGAGGCGTGGGTTACATGATCGCGGCCAAGACCATGATGGCCATGACACCCAAACCTCTGGAAAGGTGCACCTCTGAACAGCGACTGAGCATCGAACGCTTCCGGGAATACAGGCAACTTCAAGACAGCCTCGATGGAGGGCTTTCTCAGGAAGACCGGGTCCGCTATGACATGCTCAACGAAATGAACAAGCGCGGAGAGCTGCATTCTTTTGTCTCCTACACAAATCCGCTTTTCTTCTATCTAATCTATGCGGTCATCGTGGGCATCTACACCATGCTGGGAGGATTCAGGGCTGCCGCCATCACCGACTCCATTCAGGGGGTCTTGATCATCGTCTTTTCTTTGCTCCTCATCCCCATAGGCCTGGCCAAGATTGGTGGATTTTCCGGCCTACACGCGTCGGTTCCCGATTGGATGTTCGAGCTCTTCGGCTCGGTGACACTGAGCGAATACGCCTGGTACACCATTCTGGCCATGGTCCTGGCCAATCTGGTCTCCATCATCGCCGTCGCTCCCGGAATGCAGACAGCCGGTTCGGCCAAAGACGAGATGACGGCCCGATTGGGCATGATCGGCGGCATGTTTTTCAAAAGATTCATTATGATCTTCTGGGCTTTGGCCGGACTCCTGGCCATAGGGCTCTACGCCGGCCAGCTCCATGATCCTGACCTCATCTGGGGATTCATGACCAAAGACCTCCTTTTTCCCGGGGCAATCGGCCTGATGCTGGTCGGTATCCTGGCCGCCAACATGTCCACTCTCGACGCAGGAGCCGTCTCCTATTCGGCCCTTTTTATCAACAATCTTTACCGGCCCTTTAAACCCGGCAAATCGGAAAAACACTATTTGGCTGTCGGCCGGATCATCATCGCCGTCACACTCCTCGGGGGGATCGCCGTCGCCCTGTTTATCAACAACCTTCTGGAGCTGTTCAAATACATTATCTCCATCCCGGCCATCTTCGGGGCTTCCATCTGGCTGGGCTTTGTCTGGCGGAGATTGAGCAAATCGGCCGTCTTCATTCAGGTGGTGATCTGCATCCTCATCTATGCCTTTATCCCCAATCTCTTTCAGACACTCAACTGGGCCCGGCATAATGAAGCCTTCTTGAAGGAAACGAAACCAAAAATCATAGAGGTAGAGAGCAAGGCATTGACCGAAGACGTAGAGGCAGGACGAGCCCAGTCGGTCGGTCAAATTTTCCGAAGGCCCCATTACATCCAACCTGTCGGCATATTCTATGACGAAGTGAGCCGGATGGACCCGGCCGATCCCGACTCGGCAAAGCTGGGTATAGGCCGCTTCCATGCCGAAATTTGGGTTCTGAGCTGGTTCGGACTCGATTTCTCCAACCTGAAAAAATCTCAACTGGTCGCCATCCGCTTCTTTTTCGACGCCCTTTTTCCCTTCGTCTTGCTGTTTTTGATCTCTTTTCTCACCAGGCCGGTTCCCAAACCGCTGCTGGACAGGTTCTTTGCGAAGATGCACACTCCGGTCCAGAAAACGCCCGAGGAAGAACAGAGGGCCCTGGAAGAGGCGTACAGCCGCCCCGACAAATACAGGCATCAAAAACTTTTTCCCAAATCTAAATGGGAAATTCTGAAGCCGACCAAGCTGGACCTCCTCGGTTTCGGAGGGAGTTGGATTCTGGTCGGAGTCATCATCTTTCTGCTCTGGGTGATGACCTCTTTGAAATGATTTTTCGATTCCCTTCCTGCATCTGAGGGACAGGATTAAAAAGATTTGAGCAGGATTTCACTCCCTTCGAATTCTAATCGCCATGGCCCTGAATCTCTTTTTTCGGCAGCTGCGTAACTCGCATCCAAATCCATGCCTTGATTCCTGGAACTGTGTTTAAATGACCGTTTCCCATTTCCCCTCCAAGCTCAATACATACTCGCTGTCCGTTTAAACGGATTCCCTCAAAAAGCGACTCAAGGCCAGGCTGAATTCGCAATGTCGTTCAACTCTGCTCAAACTTTATTAATCCTAGGTTAAGGCCCATCCATATAATCTGGAAGAGCGCCATTTTTTTTTGAATATTCTCACCATATTGAAAGTATCGATAAAAAAAGGCAAACTATGCGCATAAGGAGTCTGATATGAAATTCAGCATAATCACCCTTTTCATATTTATTCTAATGGCTGGAATGATTTTCGCAGCTTTTCCTCAGGAAGACAAAGGTATCGAAGGCATCTGGGTGGGAACGCTCAGTGTCTCGGGGCAAAAGCTACGCATCGTGTTCAAGATTTCCCGCGAAGACGAAGACTCCTATAAAGCCACTATGGACAGTCCGGATCAGGGGGCTGTGGATATACCCGTCTCCTCTGTCCGGCTCGATGGGGACAGGGTCACACTGGAGCTTCAGATCGCCAATGCCGTCTTCGAAGGCACCATCGATCCGGAGAAGGAAAAAATCGAGGGAGAATGGAAGCAGGGCGGGCTCACTCTCCCCTTGAATTTGGAGCGAACAGAGGAAACACCCGAGCTGAAGAGGCCCCAACATCCTGAACCTCCCTATCCCTATAAAGAAGAAGGAGTCATTTACAGGAATGATAAGGCAGGAGTGATCCTGGCCGGTACTTTAACCTATCCTCAAAAGGGAGGGCCCTTTCCCGCCGTTCTGCTCATCACCGGATCCGGCCCCCAGGACAGGAACGAAACAGTGGCCGGCCACAAGTTGTTTCTTGTCATCGCTGACCACCTGACGCGGCAAGGATTGGCGGTCATGAGAGTGGACGACAGAGGAGTGGGAGGCTCGACCGGAAACCTCATCGATTCGACAAGCGAAGACCTGGCCGGAGACGTTCTGGCGGGAGTGGAATTCCTCAAAAATCACGGAAATATCGACAGAAAAAAAATCGGGCTTCTCGGCCACAGCGAGGGAGGAGTCATCGCTCCCCTCGCCGCCTCACAATCGGAGGATGTGGCTTTTATTGTCCTTTTGGCCGGCACGGGCATCACTGGTGAAGAGATCCTCTATGCTCAGGCTGCACTTATCGCCGAAGCCAGCGGAGTCAGTCAGGAGTACATAGCCCAAAATATGGCCACCCAGAAAAAGATATTCGAAGTCCTCAAAAAGGAAAAAAATCCCCCGGCAGCCGAGGAACAACTGCGCTCTATCCTTAAGGAAACCTTCGCTTCACTCGATAAACAGACACAAAAATCCATGGGCAATATAGAGGCCAGAATCCAGGCCGAGATCGACAAGGTCAACAACCGCTGGTGGCGCTTCTTTCTGACCTTTGATCCGACGACTGCCTTGAGGAAAGTCAGATGTCCAGTCCTGGCTCTTAACGGAAAAAAAGATCTTCAAGTGCCTTACCAGCAAAACCTTCAGGCCATCGAAGGGGCATTGAGAAGCGGAGGCAACAAGGACTTCACGACCAAAACACTTTCGGGTCTGAACCACCTCTTCCAGCATGCCGAAACGGGTTCACCAGCTGAGTACGCCACCATCGAAGAGACCATCTCACCAGCGGTGCTCGAGCTCATCTCGGGCTGGGTCCTCGAGCGCGTCAAATAAAACTCAACTCCAGCCGAAGGAGGACAGTAGAGATGTCAAAGGAAGTCAACAAAATTTTAAGAAAGGCAGCCGTGGATGTAGACGGCAAGCTCAAGCTTCCCTGCAAGAGAGCTTTCCAACTCGCTGACGATCACGGCCTGACGCTCAAAGAAATCGGAGAAATCTGCAATTCAGAGGGCATTAAGATTATCAACTGCCAGCTGGGTTGTTTCCCTTAAGTTCAATACCGTCCTTTCCCGGCTTAGACTATGTCTGAAACAATGGATAAAATCGAAGTCACATTCCCCAACATGCTGCTCATCGGCTCTTCGGGACGCAAGACAGGCAAAACACACCTGGCCACAACCATCATCAACAATAACTGCGAAAAGACTGAAATTTTTGGCTTGAAAGTGACCACCATCGAAGAAAAAGACGGCACCTGTCCCCACGGAAGAAAAGGCTGCGGAGTCTGTTCATCCATGGAAGGCGATTTCCTTGTTTTGGAAGAAAAGGACGGAAGCCTGGAAAAGGACACCTCCCTCCTGCTCAGTGCCGGCGCTAAAAAAGTTTTCTGGCTTCTCGTTCTTGAGGAGGCGCTCGACCTTGGCGCCGCAGAGCTTTTGAAATTCATCCCCCCAGATTCGGTCATAGTCGCCGAATCCAACCGGCTGCGTCTGGCCGTCCGACCAGGTCTCTTTATCATGCTGATCAATCGCGATGGCGAGATCAAACCATCGGCGGAACGAGTTAGAACCCAAGCCGATTTGACCATTGTATCCGACGGAAATAACTTCGATTTCCCCATCAACACCATCCGGTTTTCCCCCCAGGGCTGGATATTCTCATCCCCCAAAATCGGAATCAAAAATTGAAAATTGGGATCAAACCCCTAACTCGAAAGTTCCGCAAGTTTCGGAAGACTGATACTAATGAGAATTGATTTCCTGAAACGAAGTGTACTATCATACTTGAGGCTCAAAGTGAATTCCAGAAATCCAAATTGAGAGAAAGATTATGAATAATGACCTTCTCCGGCAGCTTCCTTCCATCGACAGGCTGATTCTTAGCGATGAGGCCAAGGTTTTAATCGACCAGTACAACCGTCAACAGGTGGTCGAAACCGCCCGTCTCGTTCTCCAACATCTCCGGACTGAAATTATCGACAGCCAGGAAAAAGATTTCCCCTCACTCAATATCACCCACGAAAGCGTCATCGAGGCCATCAAAGTCCAACTGCAGATGAAATTTTCGTTCTCCCTCAAGGAAGCCGTCAACGCTACGGGTGTCATTCTCCACACAGGATTGGGGCGGGCCGTTATTCCTCAAGAAGCCCTCAAAAATATCGACCGTGTCACCGAAGGCTACTGCACCCTGGCCACTGACCTGGAAACGGGCCAGAGAGGCCATAGGGACTCGCACCTCAATAAACTCCTCTGCGATCTGACCGGCGCCCAAGCCGCCACAGTCGTCAACAACAATGCGGCCGCGACCATGCTCATCCTGAACACCGTGGCTAAAGGAAAAGAAGTCATCCTCTCCAGAGGACAGCTCGTCGAAATCGGCGGCTCATTCCGGATGCCGGAGATCATGGCCGCCAGCGGAGCCATCCTTAAGGAAGTGGGAACGACCAACAAGACCCACTTGAGGGATTACGAAGAGGCCATAGGAGAGAACACCGGAGCCATCATGCGGGTCCATCACAGCAACTACCGTATCCAGGGATTCGCCGAAGAGCCCTCCATCGAAGAACTGGCCAAGCTGGCCCAATCCTACAATCTGATCATTATCGACGATCTGGGCAGCGGAGCCCTGGTCAATTTGAGCCAGTTCGGCCTTGAAAACGAGCCGCTGATCAAGACCAGCATCCAAGCCGGAGCCGACGTCAGCTGTTTCTCCGGAGATAAACTCATCGGCGGTCCTCAATCGGGAATCATCGTCGGCAAGACGGCCGTCGTCAAAAAAATAAAAAAGAATCCTCTGGCCAGAGCCCTGCGGGTAGATAAAATGACCATCGCCGGACTGGAAGCCACACTCCAGCTCTTCCTGACGCCGGAAAAACTCACCCAAGCCCACCCGGTCTACCGGATGATGGCTCTGAGCCTTGAAGAACTCAACAAAAGGGCCCTTCGCCTACAGAAAATTCTGCGGGCAGAACTCAAAGAAGAGGCTAAAATTTCAGTCGGCGACGGGGAATCTCAGGTGGGAAGCGGCTCGGTGCCTACCGAGATGATCCCCACAAGAGTTCTCAAAGTCCGTCCCATCAGTGAAAGCGTGGACAATCTGGGCAGGAAACTCCGCCATAGCAATCCACCCATTTTTCCCCGTGTTCAAAAAGATTTTGTCCTCTTCGATCTCAGAACCATTCAAAAACATCAAGACAAAACCGTAGCCACTGTCCTGGTGTCGATTCTGAAGAAAAGATAACGCGATTTATGAACGAACTCAGCGTCCCGGACAACCATGTGATTTTCGGCACTGCCGGTCATATCGACCATGGAAAAACTGCACTGGTCAAAGCCTTGACCGGAATCGATGCCGACACATTATCCGAAGAAAAACGCAGGGGTATCACCATTGAACTCGGATTTGTGTTTATGGAGACGCCTATTGTAGACAAACAGATCGTGTTCATCGATGTCCCCGGCCACGAAAAACTGGTCAAAACCATGGTCGCAGGGGCCAGCCACATCGATGCCGCCCTGCTGGTTATCGCCGCCGACGAGGGGATCAATGTCCAGACACGCGAGCACTTCGAGATCCTTCAACTCCTCGGCATTCCCAAGGGCCTTATCGCTCTGACCAAATCCGATCTGGTCGACGAAGGGCGGCTCAAGGAGCTGGAAGCGAGCGTCAGCCATTTTTTAAGTGGGACTTTCCTGGAAGGAGCGCCTCTTATCCCCGTCTCCGCTGTCTCAGGAGAGGGAATCGAGAGTCTCCGTTCGGCACTCCTCGATATCGCCCAGGAAGTCCAGGCTCGTACCGACAGCGGCCCCTTCCGCATGCCCGTCGATAGGGTGTTCACCATGAAGGGCTTCGGCACGGTCATCGCCGGGACGGTCCTCTCCGGAGAAGTCAAAGAAGGAGACAGAGTCACAATTTATCCGGAAGGTCTTGTTTCGCGGGTGAGAAGTGTCCAGGTCCACCATTCCAAAACAGACCGGTCGCGCATCGGAAAACGAACGGCCCTCAACCTGCCGGAGATCGCCAAGGATAAACTCTACAGAGGACAAACGGCCGCAGCATCCGATTCTCTGACACCGACCAATCGGCTGGACGGCAAGCTCCAGCTCCTCAAAAGCTATGGCAAAGACTTGAAAAACAGGGAGAGACTGAGGCTTCACATAGGAACGGCGGAAATTATCGGCCGACTGGTGATCATCAACAGGGAAAGGCTTTCGCCGGGAGAGACGGCATTCGCTCAGTTTGTCCTTGAAAGTCCGACTGTTGCCCTGCCCCAGGACCGTTTTGTGGTGCGCACTTTTTCCCCCCTCGTGACCATAGGCGGAGGAATCATTCTTGATGCACAACCCCAGAAACACAAACGGTTTTCGCCGGAAACCGTCCAGGAAATGGTTCTTCTGGACGGCAGTTTCGAAGATGCTGTCGAACAGGCCTTCATGAAAAGTCTTTTCACTCCCCTAAATACCGAGGATATCGCCAAAAGCCTGGGCAAAGAAAAAGACGATGTCTTCAAAGCTGTCCAGAGCAAACTTGAGGCCGGAAAGATCATTGCCTTAGATCTCACCAAGACCACCGAATACAAGTCCTATTATCTGCACGAAGATGCCTATACAAAGCTAAAGTCAAAATTTCGGGACACGGTAAAAAGCTATTTTCAAAAAAATCCGTACGAACTTTTAGCTCCAATGCCTGTCATCCGTTCGGAATTTATGAAGCTGAGTACGGCTGCCGCGTTCAAATCGGTGTTGAATAACCTAATCGAAGAAAACACCATTCAGGAGAAGGAAGGAAAGCTTGGACTCCCGGAACACAGGGTTCGGATGACGGCAAAGGAGGAGGATCTGGCGGCAAAGATGGAAGCGGTTTATAAAAACAGCCGATTCAAAACTCCCATCGAAGAGGATGTCCGTGCCCATCTTTCTCTTTCTCCCCCTGATTTCAAGAATATCCTCAGCAGCTTGCTCAATCAGGGAAAACTTGTTAGACTCTCCAAGAATGTGATCTACCACAGCGAAGCACTGACGGAAGTGAAGGAAATTGTCACCGATCACATCGATAAGAAGCAGTCGATAACGATCGCGGAATTGCGGGACATCATGCGGTTTTCGCGTAAATACGCCCAGGCCATCCTGGAGTTTTTTGACAGCACCGGCCTGACAAAACGGCAAGACGATAAACACATCCCGGCTTGAATGCGGGAGGGTATAGGTTCCGGTGGGCCTTCTGGTCTTCAAAACCAGTATGGGGCCGTAAGAAGCCCCGGGTGGGTTCAACTCCCACACCTTCCCGCCAGAGGAAATCCCCTGTTTTCCTATAAGCACCCTTAAATCAAGTTAAGCGAGTTTAGACACATTTTGTGACATCATATTCAATTCGAAGATTATCATATAAGGTAAAATTGTTTGAGTCACGCAAATTTGTCTATAACTTGTCGTTTTATTAAAATAGACAAATTTATCTTTTTCTTAAACAAGTTCATGTTATAAAATAT
>CBFDBS010000051.1:0-10986 GCA_965603105.1 uncultured bacterium | reverse complement strand
CAAGCCGACGGCAAGGGCGACATATGGCTGATGCTTGCCGACGGAAGCCAGAAAAGGCGGCTGACAGAAAGATCCGACACCTATGATTATTTTCCTGGTTGGGCCCCGGACGGAGAGCACATCGTTTTCTCTTCCTCCAACCAGCACAGCCATGAGGGCGATTGGGCACTCCATATCGTCGATGTTCAAACCGGCGAAGTGGAGCTTCTGTATGACGGCCCCGGCAGCGACATCTTCCCTGACTGGCATTGAAGCTGGGTCGATTGACTTCAAGAGATGAAGGCGATATCATACCTTTTACATTTTAAGAGCTCTTTAAGGTGAAAAGTTGACGTGCGTTTAAGAAAAATCAAGCTTCACACCAAAATATTCATCGGTCTCATCCTGGGAGTCGTGATCGGCCTCGTCTTCGGTGAGAAGGCTCAGATCATCGAACCCATCGGCACGATTTTTTTACGTCTGATCACCATGATCGTCGTGCCGCTCGTTCTTTTATCGCTCATGTTGGGAACGGCCAGTCTGGGAGATATCCGCAAGCTCGGGCGCATCGGGATAAAGACGATCGTTTACTTCACCATCACGACTATGATCGCCGCTTCAATCGGACTTTTCCTGGCCAATGTGGTCAAGCCGGGCTACGGGATCACAGAGGATGTCAAGGAGCAGCTTTATCAGAACTATAAAGAAGGAGCTGCGGAGAGCATCCTGAAGATGGAAGAAAAACCTTCGCTTAGAGATATCTTGATCAATATCGTCCCTACCAATCCGATCAAGGCCCTCATCGACGGGAACATGCTCCAGGTCATTTTTCTCGCCCTGCTCTTCGGGACAATTTTGACACTGATCAATAAAGAAAAATCTGAAATTGTCATCAAATTCCTGGACGGGCTGAACGATGCCGTTATCCAAGTTGTCCATTTCGCCATGCAGCTGGCGCCTTACGGGATTATGGCTTTGATCGCTAGCGTGATCGGCGAGTACGGGGCCGGTATCTTACTCACCCTGCTTAAATACACTCTGGTTATCATCGGCGGGCTGCTCATCTACACCTTAAGCGTCAACAGCATAAGCCTCCGCATTTTGGGAAAGACAAGTCCGCTCCGCTTCCTCAAAGCCGCCAAGGAGGCGATCATTATCGCCTTCAGCACCTCCAGTTCCAATGCCGCTCTCCCCGCCAACATGGAAGGAGTTGAGCACCTGGGTATCACTAAGGAATACTCCAGTTTCGTCATTCCTCTGGGAGCCACGATCAACATGGACGGCACCGCCCTCTACCAGGGAGTTGCCGCCGTCTTTATCGCTCAAGTTTACGGCATTCCTTTGACCTTAATCGACCAGATCACTATCGTTTTAATGGCTACGCTGGCATCGGTAGGGGCGGCGGGAGTCCCGGCCGCTGGGATCATCACCCTGGCTATGGTTTTGAAACAGATCGGCATTCCTTTAGAAGGGATTGCCCTGATCCTGGGGGTGGACCGTCTCCCCGACATGTTCCGCACGGCAACCAACATCATCGGTGACATGACCTGCTCCGTAGTCATCCAGGCCTCTGAAGAAAAAGACTCGTCATGAAACCTGTGCGCTACTGGTCGCGTTTGGTACATCTTTTCTACCATTACAGGAAAAAAACTCCTCAACCTCCCTACTTGCCTGTCAGGCTCTGGGTGGAGTTGACCAGCCTCTGCAATTACAGATGCGTCATGTGCCCGAACAAGGAGCTTGAGAAGGACGCCCACGGGTATATGGATATCGATCTTTTTAAGAAAATCGTAGACGAGGCCGGGGAATTTGTCTTCGACATCAACCTTGCCCACCGGGGAGAGTCTCTCCTGCACCCGCAGCTTGTGGAGATGATCGAGTACGCCAAACAGAAAAAAATCTTTCTGCGCCTGCACACAAACGGCTCTCTCCTTAGCGAGGATCTGGGTCACCGTCTCATCCGAAGCGGCCTCGACCGCCTCTCTTTCTCCTTTGACGGTTTCGACAAAACAACCTACGAGAGTATCAGGATCGGCGGCCAGTTCGATAAAACCATAAAAAACATCATTAGGTTTCTGGAAATGAAGAAGGAGGCCAAATCACACAAGCCGGAGACATCCATCGAAGTCATCAATTTTAACGGCCAAGATTCCGACAGAACCGACCGGGCCGGGAAAAAATTCAGGGAACTGTTCAAGAACCTTCCCCTGGACAGCTTCGTGGTCAAAGATCTGCACAACTGGGCCGGCGAAACCAAAAAGGAGATTCAAGGCGAAGTTTATTCGGCCTGCCCTTTCCCCTGGAATGCCCTGGTCATCTTCTGGGACGGCACGGTCCTCCCCTGCACTCAGGATTTTTTCGGCCACTACCCGATAGGCAATGTCGAGTCAACGTCTCTTAAGGAAATTTGGAACAGTGACCGGCAAATCCACCTGAGGACACAACTGGCGGCAAGGGAAATCCAAGAATTCAAGACTTGCTCTCAATGTGACCGTGTCAGGCGCAAGTCATTTCTGGGTGTTCCCAGGGAGTATCTTTGGAAATTCATCACCAAAAGGATGCCCTGAGAGAAGGTTGTTTTTTATGACACAAAACAGCCCGGCAAGACTCCGCGTAGGAATTTTCGGTATCGGCCGGCGTGGGATTCTTCAGGCCGCCTTGTCCCGGATTCACCCCAGGGCAGAGGTCGCCGCCCTGTGCGATTCGGAGGGAGCGATTATCGATTTTATGCGAAAACTGATGCCGGACTGTTTTTTTACAAACGATGCAGACGAGATGTTCGAAAAATCCAGACTGGATGCGGTCTTCATCTGCACTCCCCATGATTCCCATCTGCCGCTGGCCCGCAAGGCTATCGAAAACGACACCCATGTCTTTGTCGAAAGGCCGCTGGCCGAATCCCTGGCCTCGGGTAAAAAGATGATGGAGTTTGCTCAAAACAGAAACCTGGTCCACGCCGTGGGCTACACTTTACCCTATTGTCCTGTCTTCATCGAAGCCAAGAAGCTGATGGACAACCATCCCCTTGAAAACATCAAGCGTGTCCGGGCTTCCCTTTACCACTCCCTTTTGACCCGTCCCAGGGAAGGATGGATGTTCGAGAAGGCAAAATCGGGTGGGGGCATCCTGATGCACGAGGCATCTTCTCTCCTTCTCCTCCTCAACCGGTTCGTCGGCTCCGTGGGGACTGTTTACGCCAAGAGCACACAGAAATTCAGCCACGTGGAGGACAGCGCAGCGATTGTTCTCGAATTCCAGTCAGGCACTCTCGGTCACATCGATGTCTCCTGGAGCCGGCCGGGCTATCCTCTGCCGGCGACGAGTATCGTCGTCGAAGGCACTCAGGGAGTGATGGAGATCAACGACGATACTCTCAAGCTATTCACATACAGGGCCGCCAAGGGATTTGAAAAAGGCTGGACCATTCTTCACCGGGCGGACCTCCCGGCATCTCCTCTTTTCTATCTAGGGCAGGAGGGCTCCTCCGAGGCCAACGGAAATTTCATCGATTCCTGCTTGAAAAAGGACAAGCCCCTTGTCAGCTGGAAAGAGGGGCTGGAAGTGATGAGACTGGTGGAGGCCATTTATATTTCCGCTAGAACACAAAAAACCATACGACTTGACGAGGTATAATCATGGAAGGATTTGACAAAATCATCCTCGGTTCCAACTCCTTTGAAGGAGTCGGATATCTTTCGCGAGCACAAACCCGCCACTACCTGGAATTTTTCAGCAAAAAAGAGAACATCATTCCCATTCTCGAAGCGAGCTTCAATCTGGGAATAAAAACATTCATGTGCGCCAACAATGAAAACATCCTGGCCGCCCTTAAGGACTTTCAAAACATCGGGGATCTCACTCTACTGCCCGTCATTCCCAACGCCTACGAGTATGCTCGGGAATCAACGGATAAAGGAGTCCTGGGTGCGGTCCTGAGCAAGGCCAAAGAAATCGACATGTACCAGAAAATCCGTATGGGTTTGCGGGCTCTGACCAAAATTCAAGGGATCATTTCCAGAGATATCCTGACCCTCCTGGACAACCTCATGGATTTCGAAATGGCCACCTTCCACTCTTACAACATCAAAGGCATCATCCTGCACGGTCAGGTCACCGATCTCGCCCTCTCCTCGAACAACAGAGAGATTATCAACGTCTACCAAAATCTGGTCCAGGAAAAATACGGCGTGACGCCCATTCTGGCTACTCATAATTTCGGAACACTCCTTCCCAAGTTGAAGGAATGGAAAATCAAGATTCCGGTCATGGCTCCCTTTAACAAAAAAGGATTCATGATGAAGCCATCCCAGGAAGTGTGTGAAAAACTTCTGGAAACGACGGAAAACACCATCATCGCCAAGAAAGTTCTGGCCGGGGGACGGCTGTCTCCGGAAGAAGCGTTTCCCTACCTCGTCGGAAAAAATATCGGCTCGGCGGTCGTGGGAGTCGGCTCGCTGCCGGAAACGTACCACACTCTGTCCATAGGCAAGACGGTGCTGGGAGTCGCATGAAAAAAACCTCCTTGCTTTTTGTCCTGATTCTTGTCTGCCGGCTCCTTCTGCCCGGACAGACATCCGTTCAGGACAACAGGGGTCAATCCGCATCTCCTGTCTACTCAGAACGAGGGGATCTTTACGTCCTGTACGAACAGGAGGGGGGGGTTCATTTCGGCCACATTTCTCCTGCACAAGGCGAGCCCATTTTTTATTCTCATCTCCTTGTGCACAAACCGGCCAGGCGCCCCGATTTAAAGAAAGGGCCTGGAGGAGAAATCTGGGCGGTTTGGGAAGGGATTAACGAGAATGAATCAGATATATTTCTCTCTTCCCTGGAAAGCGGCTCATGCGGTACTCCCCTTAGGATCAGTGAAGGGTACGCGGGCATGAACTCTTCTCCGAGCCTGGCCGTGGACAGAAATGGCTTCCCCTGGATTGCCTGGATCAACCAAAATCAGGGCATCGACCGCATTTTTGTCTACCGTCAGGAGACAGGACAGGCCTGGCAGGCCAACTCAAACTTCTCCTCCCCCGTCTTGACCCCTCAGATCTCAGTCGATGACACTCTCGATGTTTGGGTCTTCTGGGTTAGCCAGCACCGGGGGCCGGGAGAAATATGCGGCCGCCGCCTCTCGGGTTTTTTATGGTCAGACGAGTTTGCCTTGAATGCGGATTGCCGCTTCCCTCATCTCGATCCTGAAGTGAACCTGGACGGAACCGGTCGCCCCTGGATAGTCTGGACCGCCTACGACGGGGAGGATTATGAAATTTTCCACTCCAGGTGGATGGGAACAGGCTGGGCACCCGAAGCGGCCCTTACAAACAACAGGAGCCTTTCCGACCTTTCGCCTTCTCTCCGCTTTCTCCCCGGGAACACGGCGATCTTAGCCTGGAGCCAGGCATCGAAAGGCAGCCGTATCTGCATCAAACAGCTCAGAAACGGAAAGTGGGGAGAAACCCGTTTCCTGAGCCCGATCGAAACATTCAACAGGAGACCGAAGATAGCCCAATCCCCGGATCAAATTGCTATCGCTTGGGAAAACACATCCACAGGCGAAGCCCTGATCCAAATGTCTGCCGCCTACTTTCCTTCCCTCGAGTACTTCTCCGCTCCAACCGCAGGTATCTCTCTCCAAACACCGCAGCCAAGTCGATGGCGGAAATTCCTCTCTCCCTTCCTTTCTTCGACCCTACTGGCAACCCGGTTTTCGGCGTTTGGGGACAGCATCACCTACGGAGTCATGTACAGAACCTGGTATCCCGACAAAGGATATGTCCCCCGGTTAGACATCCTGGTCAAGGACCTCTCGGCCGCCTTCCATGTCATCAACCGAGGAATCCCCGGAGAAAAAACGGCTGAGGGCCTGGCCAGAATCGAGGAAGAAATCACGACCTACAGGGCCAAGTACACGTTCCTGATGGAAGGGACGAATGACATGTCCGGAGGTGTGCCGAGTCAAGTGGCCGCTTTCAACATGGGGGAGATGATCAAGAAATGCTTCCAGAACGGAGTCTACCCTCTGCTGGGAACCGTCATCCCCAGAGCCGACTCATTCTGGGAGGGGAGCATTCGACAAAACACCCTCCTTCTCAACGATCTGCTCCGTGACCTCGCTTCGGAGCTGAAAATTTCACTGACCGACCATTATGAGACTTTTATGCTTCACCCTACGGGCTATCTGGATCTCTTCAGCGATGGGGCCCATCCCAATGAAGCCGGCTACCAGAAAATCGCAGAGTCCTGGTTCCAGAGTTTAGACCGCATACCCTGGCCTCCTGTCAACCTCACCGTCGAGAGGAAGACCGACAAAGTCCTCTTCTACGAACAGGCCGTCAATGTCTTGAATTGGGAAGAAAATCCTCTCCTGTCACTCCAGACACAGATCGAACGGCACATAATCTACAGAAAAACGAATGATGAGAGCGGATTGGATTTTGTTGCCGTGGCCGTTGTCTCGGGAGACACTCTTTTTTACTTAGACAGGGATGTGTCCCCGGACCTTGCCTACAGTTATTTCATCCGGGCCGAAGACGGTTCCGGTCTGGAAGGCCCGGCCTCATCGACGGTCAACGACAGATAGCCGGGCATCTTATTTTCCCATCAAAACAATCCCCTCCCGGGTGCAAGATCATTGGATCCGGCTGAGCGAAAAAGGCACATTTCTTTCGTTCGATGCGTAGACAGCCTCGATAATCCGCTGGACTTCAAGTCCTTCCCTCCAGGTGACTTTCGGTCTTGTTCTTTCGCGGCAGCATTGAAAAAAATGCATGTCTTCATCGGCAAAACCCTCTCCTCCCAACTCGAAATGGGATTGGCTTCCGAGGTCGATCTTGTGAAGCGTGGTCCATCCTTTAGCGAATGACTGAGTCTCACAATTCAAATGGAGTTTTATAAAATCATTGGTGATTTCCATTAAGCCGTTCTCCCCTTCAACCATCACTTCTGTCGCTGAAGTCCTGTATCCGGGAAGGCTCCAACTCGTATCCAATACTCCCGAGAGTCCGTTCTCAAAATCCATGACAACCGAACCGCTGTCTTCCACTTCAGAGAAAAAACTCTTCAACCGCGCATAGACTCGTGTCGGGGAACCAAAATACTGAGTCAGAAGATAGAGGACATGGGAAGCGATATCGATCATCACTCCCCCTCCCGATCTACTCTTGTCGAAGAACCACCCTTTTTTTCGGCTGAACACCTGACTGATATAGATAGAAGCGTTAAATCTGAATATCTTCCCCAGACAACCCCCGTCGAGAATCTCCTTGGCGCGGCTATAGATGGGGACATGAGCAAGCGTAAAACCCGTGGAGTGGATGATCCCCTTGCCTTCGGCAATAGAAACCATTTTCTGGGCGGAGATGAAGGACTCTGCCAGAGGTTTTTCCGTAAAGATGTCGCAATTGCGCTTTACACATTTTTCGGAGATGGGGAGGTGGGTATAAGGCGGCGTGCAAATGAAGACGGCACCGGGAGCCGCTTCGTCCAGTAAACGGTCAACGTCAGAATAAAAGACCACATCAAGCCCGGCTCTCTCGATATACTTGGCAAGTTTCCTGTTCGTGTCGCAGACGGCGACCAGGTCCGCCAGGTCAATGGTATTGATGAGCGCCGAATGAAGGATACCCATTTTCCCCAGTCCTATGATGGCCGTGCGGATTTTGTCGGTCATGTCTCCTCGCCTCAAAGATAGCAGTGAACTTCTATTCTATCTTTTTCCTTCAAAAAATAAAATCACCCTCCAAAAAACGTAAAATGTCGCTAGGAATCTAAAGGGCTGTGGCGAATGCAACACAAATGAGTACGATGAATCCCTCGTGAATAATCCAGGCTAACAGGTTAGTTTTGGAGATACCGGAAAAAGAGACTCAGGGTCTGAGCGGTCTTGTCATGATCAATTGACTCTCCTATAATGGGACAGACTTCTCCAACCGAATTGGAGGCACCATCCAGATCTCGGTTGGAAGTAATAATCTCAAGGAAATCGGATGAGGCGAACGAAGAGACAGACTTTGGGCCAGCATTTTCTCCACGACCCGGGTATTCTCAAGAAAATGATCCGTCATATCGACCCACAGCCCGAAGACACCATCATTGAAATCGGCGCCGGCAAGGGAGCGCTCACCTTCCCTTTATTGACTAGCGCCGGCCGAGTTTTCGCCATCGAAAAAGACAGGAGCCTTGTTCCATTTCTGCAGGAGAGCGCCCACAAAAATCTTGTGGTTCTCGTAGAAGACGTCCTGCACATCTCCTTCCAAAGACTCGTCGACCTGAATTCGCGGCCCAAGCTGGTCGGAAATCTCCCCTATTCCATATCCTCTCCCATCCTTTTTGCAGTGGCAAGAGAAAAAATCCTCTTTGCAGGCTGCTGGTTTCTTCTGCAAAAGGAAGTCGCCGAACGCATCTGTTCCTCCCCTGGGACAAAGAAATACGCGCCCCTTTCCGTGCTTATCCAGAATATCTATATTCCGAAAATTCGTTTCTCTGTTTCCCCTTCATCATTTTCTCCCGCCCCGAAGGTGGAATCGGCGTTCCTCTCCTTAATCCCACGGGAGAAACCGCTGTTTTCCATCCAGGATGGAGACCGTTTTCTCGGCTTTTTGAGAACTTCCTTCCAACACAGGAGAAAAAAACTGTTGAACAACCTAATGGGATTAGGCGTTCCCAGGAAGCGGCTGGCCGAAATCCTCCATTCCGCCGGCGTTGAGGAAAATTCACGAGCCGAGCAGGTAGCGCCCTCCCAGTTCGTTGCCCTTTATGAGCGTCTTTTCCCTAACTAGGAAAGGTCTCTCCCTAATTAATTGCCTCGCTGGCAAATCCCCTCCATTGTGTTATAATTCTCGTGATGAAAAGGAAGAAGAGGAAAAAGACATCCAAAACCAAACCAAAAACAGCGCCCAAAAGCCGCATCAGTTCCATCGAAATCACGGGTGTTCTTTTCGCTCTTTTAGCGGTCTTCATGCTCGTCAGTTTGGTCACCTACGACGCGCAGGATCCCTCGTGGGCAACGGGAACGGCGTCCAGGTCAAAAGTCCATAACTTCGGCGGCAGGGTGGGAGCATCTCTCGCCGAAGCCCTGTACCAAATTCTCGGACTGACCGCTTTGCTGTTTCCCCTGTTTCTTCTCACGCTCTCTATCCCGCTGATCCTCCCACAAAAAAGATCGCATCTCTTTCTCAAGACAAGCGCGGAGGTTTTGCTCCTTATCATTTTAGCCGCCATGTTATCGGTGATCGTTCCCAATCTCCATTGGAGAGGAGCGGTCTTTTCAGGCGGTGGTTGGTTAGGACAACTTCTCTCAGCCTGGCTCATACAGTATTTCAATCATACAGGAACCCTTCTTCTCCTCGTGGGACTTTTGCTGTTGCTTCTCGTCTTTTCCACCCGTTTCTCATTCGAGAAACTACTGCATGGTCTTTCGAGATTTTTTGACTTTGCCTTTAAAGAAGTCCGAATCCGCATCACTCGATACCGGAAGAAAAAACGGAAGGAGAAGATGAGGGAAAAAGTCATTAAAAAATACTCTCCTCCTAAAAAGAAAGAAAAAATCCCCGAACCGGAGCGGGAGAAAAAACAGAAAAGACCATCCATTCTGCTAAAAAAGAAACCCGTTCTCTCCAAACCGAAGAAGCCCGCTGAACCGGAGGAATACCTCTTTCCGGAGATGGAGAAAGCCGGTGACTACACATTCCCTCCATTCAATCTCCTCGAGCCCGGAAAAGCAGTGGAGAAAATTGACAAAAGCGAACTTTTTGAAAAAAAACAGCTCATCGAGGAAAAACTGCTCGAGTTCAGAGTCGAGGGGGAGGTGAGGGAATACCATCCCGGGCCGATTCTGACCACTTATGAATTTTTCCCCAATCCGGGGATCAAAGTGAGTCAAGTGGCCAATCTCTCCGAAGACCTCTCCCTGGCCTTGAGCGCCGAAGCCGTAAGGATACAAAGGATTCCGGGAAAATCTTCCCTGGGCATTGAGGTCCCCAATAACAGACAAGAGCTCATCCGTGTCCGCGACATCATTCAATCCGAAAAGTTCGTCAAATCACCCTCCAAGCTCACTTTCGCCCTGGGAAAAACGATTCATGGAGAAGTCTACATCACCGATCTGGCCGTCATGCCCCATCTTCTCATTGCCGGAGCGACGGGGACGGGGAAAAGCGTCGCCCTCAACACTATCATCACCAGCATCCTTTATAAGGCCACTCCCGACGAAGTCAAACTCATCCTGATCGACCCTAAGAGGCTGGAATTTTCTGTCTATGAAGGAGTTCCTCATCTCCTCTGCCCGGTCATCAAGGATCCCAAAAAAGCTGAAGCCATCCTTCAGGATGCGATCAAAAAGATGGAAGGACGATACCACAAACTGGGTCTCCTTGGTGTGAGAAATATCGACCAGTTCAACAGACAGGTCCGGAAGATCCTCAAAGAAAAAAAGGGGGAACTGACAGAGGAGGAAAAAATAAATCTGACTCCTCTCCCCTACATCGTGATCATCATCGACGAATTGGCGGAACTGATGATGGTAGGTGCCCAGGAGGTTGAATACTGCATTGCCCGCCTTGCCCAACTGGCCCGAGCAGTCGGAATACACCTCATTTTGGCCACTCAGAGGCCCTCTACAGACGTCATCACGGGAACAATCAAGAACAACTTCTCCTGCCGCATTTCCTTCCGTGTCCCCTCGAAGATAGATTCTCGCATCATCATGGATTCTTCCGGCGCCGAACAACTCTTAGGAAGGGGAGACATGCTGTTTTTGCCGCCCAACTACCCCCGTATTCTGCGCCTCCACTGCTCCCTTGTCACCCTCCCCGAAATCACCCAACTCGTCAAGTTCGTCAAAGAGCAAAGAGATCCCGAATATGACGAAAAAATCATTCGTGTGCTCAAGAGACCGGCAGGACATGTCGATGACGATGAAGGAGAAAAAGATCAGCTTTTTGACAAAGCAGTGGAACTTATCCTCCTGACCGGTCAAGCATCGGCCTCCTACCTCCAGAGAAAAATGAAACT
>CBFDBS010000050.1:0-11127 GCA_965603105.1 uncultured bacterium | reverse complement strand
AAAACTTGGACTGAGGCCTACATTCTTGCCGGAGTGGGAATCCCCATCAGTTCAAGAGCTTTTTTGAGCATCTCTTTAACAAAATAGAGGGTGAGAATCCTGATTGTTTTCACTTCCTGATTTTCTTCTGCCAGGATGGAGTATTTGTGATAGTAGGAGTTGAATTTTTGACAGAGGTTGAAGGAAAACTTGGCCAGGTGGGAGAACTCAAGTGAGCGAAGAGAATGAAGAACTTCTTCGTCCAATCTACTTCCATAAAACACAAGTTCCCAGAAATCGTCGAGCTCTGACTGATCGAGTGGTGTTAGGCTGAGTGGCAAATCAATGAGTTCTGCGATAGCCTCTTCTCTAAATCCTTCTCTTTCTTCGAGCTTGCGGAAAATGGAATTGATGCGGACAAATGTGTACTGGAGATAGGGTCCCGTTTCACCCTCGAAACTCAAGGCCTCATCGAAGTCGAAGACGATGAGAGAGTTTCTAGTAAACTTGAGCATGAAATATCGAAGGGCCCCGCAGGCGATTTGACGGGAAATGACGATTTTTTCATCTTCAGGGAGTTCAGGATTTCTTTTTTCCACCTCTGTGAGTGCGTTTTGTTCCAGCTTGTCGAGAAGATCATCGGCCTTGACTCCCAAACCCTTCCGTCCTGAAACCTCCAGAAAGCTCTTGTCTTTATCCTCTTCCTTCATGACCAGTCCGAGTTCCTCCAGACTCTTGGGGGAGAGGGCGACCATCTCATAAGAAAAATGAATGGACTTTTCCGCCTGCTCGCCATAATGCAGGGACTTCAGTCCTTGCGCGACGATTTTTTGGAGGTAGCTCTGCCGGGTATCGATCACATTGTAAACAAGGCTGCCCCCTCCGAAATGGGCTGAGCGTTCCGAAGGGACCGAAACGGTTATCCATGTCGTGTGTCCCTGCTCTTGGGAAAGGGGCCTATAAAAAAAGTCTTTGGCCAGAAGACCGAATTTCCACAACTGGTAGGCGATATCTTTTCCCACATAGGTGACCGTGCCGTCGGAGCGGACGATGATTTTTTCTTTTTGCTCCTCCGACTCCAGCCTCATCACCCAACATCCCTTATTGTCTCCAGAGTCAGATAAGTAAATGGACTGTTTTTCTTTCAGAAGCTGGAAGGCCTTTTCCCAGAATTTTAGGCCCAGGATACTGCTTTCTTTGGGAAGGACATCGTAGACAATTCCCAATCTCTTCATGGTTTTCAGGTGGGCGCTGAGGATACGGAAAGAAATGTGTTCTCCGATTTCAGCTTCGGGATCTTCACCCTCTTCTATTTTTTTCAAAATCTCTGACCGCCTTTCGGCCGCTTCGGGATGGCTCTCAAAATAGGTCGAGACTTTTGCATAGAGGTCCCAACAGTAATAGTCGAACTTCTCCTTTATAGCTTCGATGTCGGAGAGACTTTTCCTCTCCAAATCCATAAAGCCGAAAACGACATCGACAACTTGCACGCCTGTGTCGTCGATATAGTTCTGAATTTCAACCTTTTCACCCTTGTATTTCGAACAGCGGCCCAGTGTGTCTCCCAAAACGGCGTTTCTCAAGTGTCCAATGTGGGCGGCTTTGTTGGGATTGATGTTGGTGTGCTCGATGATAATTTTGTCTTCATCAGGGGTGAGAGTCGTCTCCCTCACTTTCCTGATCCTTTCCGAGAAAAATTTTTGGCGGTCCAAAAAGAGATTGATGAAGCCTCCACCTGCAACCTGAACATCGATGACTCCCTCGAGAGAAGAGAGGAGCGGTGCGACTTCAGCGGCGATGTCTCTTGGCGATTTTTTCAGGACTTTGGCCAGTTGGAAAGGCAAAGCCAGAGCCAAATCTCCCATTTTCGAATTTGGAGTAGCGGACATTTCGATATTTTCGGGTTGAAGGGGATGAAAATTCTTGAGGGCGAGTAACAGATTGTCTGCGAGCTTTTTTTTGAGTTCGATCATTTCGGGGCACATTATAACAGATTTGGTGCTTCAAATCTCGACGCTTCCACGTCATTGACCAACACAAGCATCTCCAAAACCGTGAGGATATATGAGTGAGCGAGAACCTTTTTCAATGCTCTCAATTTTCATCACTTTTTTGGAGATGCAAAAGCAACAAAGAATTTGATTCTCTTGGAAGAATATGGTAGTTAATTGTTTTCAAAGGAACAATCATGAAAAAGACTCGACTCTATGAAACTCACCTAAAATTGAAGGCAAAAATGATCGAGTTTTTCGGGTGGGAAATGCCGCTCGAATACTCGGGAATCATCGATGAGCACATGGCTGTCCGGACTAAAGCAGGTCTGTTCGATGTGAGTCATATGGGAGAGATACAAATCAAAGGACCGCAGTCCCTGGATTTCGTTCAGTATCTGACGCCGAACAACGCGGCCCGCCTCACACCCGGCAAGGCTCAATACTCGGCTTTGACCACTCCTGAGGGAACTTTTATCGATGATCTCCTCGTCTATTGTCTTGTTGAGAACGAGTACCTGCTCGTCGTCAACGCCGCCAACTCCGATAAGGATTATGCCTGGATTAAAAAACATCAAACAGGTTTTGATGTTGATGTCGTCAACCGGAGTGATGATTATTCACAGTTGGCGCTGCAGGGCCCTCAAGCCTTAGACATTCTCCAGCCTTTGACCGATGTGGACTTGAAAGAAATGAAAGCTTTTGGAGGCACTTGGGCGAACATTGCCCAAGAAGAGGCCTTGATATCGAGAACGGGATACACCGGAGAGGATGGATTTGAAATTTATACACTCTCGACTGCGCCGGAAAAAATATATGAGGCCATCATGAAGGAGGGGGAATCCAGGGGAATTCATCCTATTGGGTTAGGTGCCCGGGACACTCTTCGGTTGGAAGCCGCCCTCATGCTTTATGGAAATGATATCGATGAAACGACAACGGCCTTTGAAGCGGGATTGGGCTGGCTGGTCAAATTCAAGAAGGGAAATTTTCTCGGATCCGACGCCCTGCTCAGCCAA
This sequence comes from uncultured bacterium, assembly GCA_965603105.1. GTDB lineage: Bacteria > Acidobacteriota > Aminicenantia > Aminicenantales > Aminicenantaceae > CBFDBS01. The sequence continues at coordinate 8,138 of CBFDBS010000050.1, read as the reverse complement.
AAGGAAGAAGGAGTCAAAAGGAAAATAGTTGGATTCGAGATTTTAGGGAGGGGCATTGCCCGCTCTCATTTTCCGGTCTTTATCTCCGGCCGGAAGGTCTCTGAGGTGACATCAGGTTCATATGTTCCGTTTTTGAAAAAGAGTATCGGTTTGACTTATCTGCCGGTCGAGTTTGTGGAAGAGGGAACGGAGTTTGATATAAAAATCAGAGAACGATTGGTTCCAGCCAAGGTGGTTGCTCTGCCTTTTTTCAAAAGGGAAAAGTACTGAAACAGCGTTCCGTAATTGGTGAAATTATAAAAACAAATAGAGGAGGTCAAGCATGTACCCAGATGACTTTTCTTACAGCGAAAGTCATGAGTGGATAAAAATCGAAGGGGATATTGCCACAGTCGGTATCACGGATTTTGCTCAAAAACAGCTGGGAGATGTGGTCTATGTGGAGCTTCCCCAGATCGGAACCAGTCTTGACTTTCATCAATCTTTTGGGGTCGTTGAATCCGTCAAGGCCGTCTCGGACATCTATTCTCCTCTCTCGGGAGAAGTGACGGCCGTGAATGAGGAATTGAATGATTCGCCGGAACTTGTCAACGAGGACCCTCATGACAGAGGATGGATCGTCCGGATAAAAATCAAGGATGAAGGTGAGCTGCAAAAGCTCATGTCTGCCTCAGATTATGAACGTTTGCTCCAGGCACAAGAGGACTAACAAAGCATTCCTAAGCAGTAAGGATTTTTTTCTATGAGCTACATTTCACTCAGCGATAAAGACAAAAAAGAGATGCTATCCAAAATCGGAGCGGCTTCTTGTGAGGAGCTCTTCGATTCGATCCCTGCTCCGCTGAAGCTGCACAGAAAATTGAAGGTCCCCGGACCTCTCGCCGAAAATGAAATATTGAAATATTTTCAAACACTCGGTCAGAAAAACAGCTTTTCTGAGCACCTGTCATTTTTAGGAGCCGGAGTCTACAGCCATTTGATCCCTTCGGTCGTGGATTATTTGAGTCAGAGGGGAGAATTTATCAGTCCCTACACGCCTTATCAACCGGAAGTCAGTCAGGGAACTCTCCAGATCATCTTCGAATTTCAGACGCTCATCTGCCAGCTGACAGGATTGGATATCGCTAACGCATCCCTTTACGATGGGGCATCGGGGGCGGCAGAAGCCGTGCTTATGGCCCATCGTATCCGTGGAAAACGCAAAGTTTTTGTTGCCCGATCAGTCCACCCGCAGTACAAAAAGACTATAGAAACCTACGTCAGAAATCTGCCGGTTGATATTGAAGAGGTTGGTTTTGACGCATCCGGCAGGCTGGATCTGGAAGAACTTCACAACAGAATTGATGAGGAAACGAATGCTGTGGTCATCCAGTCCCCTAATTTTTTTGGAGCAATCGAAGAGGTTTCTAAGGTCGCCGATGCCGCTCATTCCAAAAATGCTCTGTTCATCGTTGTGATAGCCGAAGCCTTCGCCATGGGAATCCTTGAAGCCCCGGGGAAGTTGGGAGCCGATATCGTGACCGGTGAAGCGCAGTCCTTCGGTTTACCTCTCAGTTTCGGCGGCCCGACACTCGGTTTCATGTCCTGCCGCCAGGAGTTCATCCGGCAATTTCCAGGTCGAATTGCCGGCGAGACCAAGGATGTTGAAGGCAGAAGGGGATTCGTTTTGACCCTGTCCACGAGGGAACAGCATATCCGGAGGGAACGGGCGACATCCAATATATGCACTAATCAGGCTTGGTGTGCCCTCAGAGCAACGATTTATTTGAGCTCTGTGGGTCAGGAAGGTCTGCGGGAATTGGCCCGTCGAAACCTCTTGCTGGCCCGCTACACTCAAAAGGTTCTGGAAAGTATCGATGGTGTTTCCATCAAGTTCGAGGGCAATTTTTTCAATGAGTTTGTCTGCAGTTTTTCAAAATCCTGGGACGAGGTCGATGCCGTCCTGAGAGACAACGGGATAGTCGGCGGATTTCCCCTTGGGGATGATTATCCCGAACTCAGCGACTGCGTTCTCTTCTGCGTGACCGAGACCAATACGAAAGAAGATATCAGCCGGCTGAGCGAAGTTTTGAAAAAAGCCCTTCAGGATCAAACCTCTCCTTCTCATCTGTAAAAAAATGGAATAAAAATGATACGTGAACCTTTGATTTTTGAAATCAGCGGAAAAGGCAAACGCGGATTCCGCCTGCCTCCTCTCGATATTCCTGACGAAAAGAAAACACTGAAGGATATTCCCGTCCGGGAGGACCTGGAAGGATTTCCTCAGGTGTCGGAAGTTGAAGTTGTCAGACACTTCACCCGGCTGTCCCAAACGAACTACTGCATCGACATCGGTTTTTATCCTCTGGGGTCCTGCACTATGAAATACAATCCCAAAATCAACGAAAAGACAGCCGGCATGTCCACTCTATGTGACATACATCCTCTCGCCCCCGAAAGTCTTGTCCAAGGGAACCTTCATATTCTGAAGGAAACAGAAGAGTTGCTCAAAGAAATAACGGGGATGGATGCCGTGACTCTTCAGCCCTCGGCCGGAGCCCAGGGTGAGCTCGTGGGAATGCTTCTCATCCGGGCCTATCTCGACGATAAGGGAGATCCGAGAAAAACAGTCCTCATTCCCGATTCCGCGCATGGTACAAATCCTTCAAGTGCGCATATCTGTGGCTATCAAGTTCAGGAAATCAAGTCAAACGCAAAAGGGACCATCGATGTGGAGGACCTGGCCGGGAGGATGTCAGAGGACGTGGCCGCTTTAATGATCACGAATCCCAACACGTTGGGTATTTTTGAGGATGAAATCAAAGCCATTGTGGATATTGTCCATGCCAAGGGGGGACTGGTGTATATGGACGGTGCGAACTTGAACGCTTTGGTCGGTCACTCTCGCCCCGGAGACATGGAAGTCGACGTCATCCACCTGAATCTGCACAAAACATTTTCCACTCCTCACGGAGGAGGGGGACCGGGTGCAGGCCCGGTTGCCGTAAAAAGCGTTCTGGAGCCCTATCTTCCCGTTCCTCTCATTGTTGGAGAAGGGGATAGGCTCGGTTTCGATTACAATAGACCGAAGACGATCGGGCGTGTGCGGAGCTTCTACGGCAACTTCCTGGTTGTGGTTAAGGCTTTGACTTATATTCTGTCCCTTGGACCGGAAGGTTTGAAAGAAGTATCCGAAGTGGCCGTTTTGAACTCCAATTATATCCGTAAAAGCTTGGAGGACGATTATTGCTTAAAGTACACGACACCCACACTTCATGAATGTGTTTTCTCCGATAAATTTCAGAAGGAACACGGGGTGCTCAATGTTGATATCGCCAAGCGGTTGATTGATTTCGGTATACATCCGCCGACGATGTCTTTCCCTCTAATCGTCAGCGGCGCTCTCATGGTAGAGCCAACCGAGACGGAAAGCAAGCGCGATCTGGATATGTTCATCCAGGCCATGAAGCAAATCGCCCGGGAGGCCAAAGAGAATTCCGAAGAATTGAAGACGGCACCCCATCATTCTTATGTTCGCCGTTTAGACGAAACTTCAGCGGCAAGAAATCCCGTTTTGAGATGGATCCCGGATTCTCAGGAGTGATATGCCTTTACAAGATCTGATCTTGAATCTCCAAAGGTTTTGGGCCGACAAGGGGTGTTATATCGCCCAATCCTACGATATGGAAGTGGGCGCGGGGACCATGACGCCGGATACTTTCTTTAGAGTTTTGGAAAATCGTCCCTGGAAGGTGGTCTATATTCAACCATCCAGGAGACCGACCGACGGACGGTATGGAGAAAATCCGCACCGCGTACAGAAGCATCATCAGTGCCAGGTCATTATAAAACCGTCTCCCTCCGATATTCAGCACATCTATCTGGACAGCCTGACGGCACTGGGCATCACTCTTCAGGATCATGATATCCGCTTCGATGAAGACGATTGGGAGTCCCCAACCATAGGTGCTTGGGGAGTGGGTTGGCAGGTTCTGCTCGACGGGCTGGAGATCACTCAATTCACCTACTTCCAACAGGCTGGCGGAATCGACCTCTTTCCCGTCCCGGTCGAAATCACTTATGGATTGGAAAGGCTGGAGATGTTTCTGGAAGGTAAAGACGATATCTATGATCTCCAATGGTCGAAGGATGTCACCTACCGGGATCTCCGTTACAGAGAAGAGAGGGAGTTTTCGGAATACAATTTCAACCAGGCGGACATCCCTCTTCTCCGCAAGTCTTTTGGGCTGTTTATAGAAGAAGCCCAAAGGCTCATCGGGAAGAATCTCCTCCTTCCTGCCTATGACATCTGCTTGAAATGCTCCCATCTTTTCAATCTGCTGGATGCTAGGGGGGCAGTGAGCGTTACCGAGAGAGTCAAGATGATCGCCGGGATCAGGGGGCTCGTCAACAGGATCGCCGGTCTTTACACTGCCAAGGAGACATCGGCGTGATAGAATTCCTGCTTGAAATCAGAACAGAGGAGATGCCCGCCTCTCACATTATTTATGCCCTGTCTCAGCTCAAAGAAAAAATAGAGCAGGAAACTTCGGCCGCCGAAATAGAGAGCTCAAACATTGAAATCTATGGGACATGCCGTCGTCTTATTGTGACGGGCCGGTTCGAAGCCAGACAGAAAGACAAGGTGGAACGATTCATCGGCCCGCCTAAATCCGTTGCCTTCTTAGAGGATGGCTCACCATCTCCGGCGGCCCTAGGCTTTGCCAAATCCCAAGGTGTGGATGTGAAGACCCTCTCTGTAATCAAAACAGAAAAAGGGGAGTATCTCGGTTTAGAAAAAGTCCTTCAGGGACTGCTGGCCAGAGACGTTTTAGCCGAGGCTCTTCCACGCATGATTGGATCGCTTTCTTTTTCCAAAATGATGAGATGGGGAGAAAATCCGTTGCGTTTCTCCCGTCCAATCAAAAACATCCTCTGCCTGTTGGATCGAGAAATACTGCCATTCTCATTCTCTGGGATCTCTTCGAATGACCGGACAAAGGGCCACAAAATATTATTCCCCGAGACTGTAAATATCGAGACTTTCCAACAGTACAAAAGCCTCCTCAAGCAGAAAAAAGTTATCATCGATCCCGAGGTTAGGAAAAAGATTATCCTGGACACAGCAGAAAAGAAGCTGTCAGCCCTGGAGGCGCAGCTTTTTCAAGATGACTCTCTGCTTGAGAAGCTCACCTACGATGTTGAACATCCCTATGTTTTTCTGGGCGCTTTTCCGGAGGACTACCTTTCTCTCCCCATCGAGGTGTTGAGCACTGCTATGAAAAAGGGACAGAACCTGTTTTCCGTGGTCAAGGGAAGCAAACAGGTGCCATTTTTCGTCGGTGTGGCCGATGCCTTCAAAGATTCCAAATCTCTGATCAAAAAGGGGAATGAACGAGTTCTGCGGGCCCGATTGGAGGATGCGAAGTTTTTCTGGGAACAAGACTTAAAGACGCCTTTGAAGGCCAAATCGGAAAGGCTGGATGATATCGTCTTCCAGGAGAAACTGGGAAGTTATGCGGAAAAAACCAAAAGAATCAGCAAACTTGTTTCTTACCTTGCAGACAAACTGGAATTGAAGCTGGAAAAAAAGGACCTGGCGGCAGCCTCCGAACTGTGCAAGGCAGATTTGCTCACGGAAATGGTCCGCGAGTTTCCTTCTCTTCAAGGCAATATGGGGGGGCTTTATGCTAGAGAGGAGAACTATTCCCCCGTCATTTGGAAAGGAATTTACGAACACTACCAGCCCCAGAGTATGGACGACAAATCTCCTTCGAGTTCGGGAGGAGCCATCCTGTCCATTGCAGATAGGTTGGATTCCATTGTCGGTGTACTGGGGACAGGGGTGGAGGTGACGGGTTCAAAGGATCCGTTCGGCCTGAGAAGAAATGCCCAAGGTGTCTGCAAAATCGTTATGGATAAAAAGTTGAATTTTCCTTTTTATCGCCTGCTCGACAAAACGATCGCTGTCTACGGAGATAGATTGGAAAAAGGGAAAGACGAAATTAAAGCCTACTGTATTGAATTTTTCACCAACCGACTCCAGCATATTTATGAAAACAGCGGCTATCGGTATGATTTGATCCACGCCGCCCTGGCGCCCGGAATCGATCGTCTGCACTTCACATATCTCAGATTGAAGGCGTTGGACAGTTTGAAGGACAGCCCTCAGTTCGAACCCCTCATCTTGATAGCCAAGAGAGTCAACAATATCCTGCGTGATTTGCCCAATTACAAGGTGAATCAGGAACTTCTGTTTGAAAAGGAAGAGAGGGAGCTGTACACGACATTTTCCATCATTCGTGACAATACTTTGCCTCTGCTGGCCAAAGGGGATTTTGCACGGGCGCAGAAGATGGTTTTCCGGATCAGGTCATCGATCAACACTTTTTTTGACCGCGTCCTTGTCATGTCAGAAGACAAAAGGGCACGGCGGAATAGGCTCGCTCTTCTTCAAGAGATCAGCCGGCTTTTTAATCATCTTGCCGATTACTCCAAAGTAGTGATCGAGGGATAGTATCCCAGAGGCAGGATTGGTGTCGGACAGATTTGAAGCCGGTTCTTTCTCCTAAATTTTATCTTTTTTATCCGCTGCTTTTTGACCCTGTTGTTTGAGGAGTTCTTTGATGTCTACAGCCATGGTTTGAATGCCTTCATCGAAGTCTGTGACCATGAGCTTAAGGACGATCTCTCCAATCTGCAATTCATCTCCCGATTCGATAGGCTTCTTGTCTTTTTTAAGATGAACATTGGGCTTGATGATCACTCCATTGGAGCTGCCGAGATCGATGACGGTGAATTTTTTCTTATCATAACTCACTTTCAGGTTGGCATGTTTTCTGGACACTGTTCCTGAGTTGAACCGGATTTCGCACAGTGGATCCCGTCCTAATATATTGTTGCCGGCTTGAAGATCAAAAAGTTTCCCAGTCGTGTCCTCCGTTTCTTTATTGCCGTGGACAATCATCAACTGGATGGTTCTTTCCTTTTCGCCGCCTTCCGCTTTTTTCCTAAATAGGACCATCATCAGCCTTTCTTTTCATAATATTTTTGAATTATTCATACTTTTTCTTTCTTTGAATGTCAATATAAAGAGAAATGAGCATGGTGAAGAGGAGGAGTGCAAATCCCAGCCCAAAAATGATCTCGACCATGACAAAAGATTTTGAAACCCATAGAGTTGGAAGGATGTCACCGTATCCCAAGGTAGTAATAGTGACCAAACTGTAGTATAAAAAATCAAAATAAGGAAATGGGGAGGGATTGGAGACGGCGAAGGCCTTGCCGGCGGAAAGAATCTGAAGACCAGTGTAAATTGTGGCGAAGCTGATGACTCCTCCAATGTACTTCAGGAGCGCGCCGATAATTTCCGCCCGCATTTCGGGAACGGTGGTGATGTCGATCATCCCGCGCTTTTTTTCAAGCTTCTCATGACCGAAGACGGACAGAAATATGTCTCCAGCCAGGATGTAGATATAAAAAATGGGAATAAGAATTCCCAAACCGACGATCAATTTTACAGGGATGAAAAGGAAGATGATGGGAGAGACCCAAAAAATCAAGAAGTGCGTCAAGATGGCGACGACTTCTCCGAACTTGTCTGCGATTCTGAATTCAAATGCTGAGAGAAGATTGAGGATGGAAACCCAGGTTCTCAGTATCATAATTACGCATCATCTGAACATTTTTGTTCAAGTTTTTTTATATAATCGAGGTTATCGATGGAATTCTGTCTGTTTTCTTCGCCGTAGGCATTGAACTGGAACCCAACCTGATATTTGTAGCTGAAACCGGGATTAGGAAGAAACCATATCGTCTCCCCATAGAAAAAGAGAGGCGTGTCTTCTTCGGGAATGTCGATCTCCACCAGCAGGCTTGTGTTTGCCTTGATCGGTTTTTGTGTCAAAAAACGGCAGCCTCCCCGGCTGAGATTCAATATCGGACAGTTTTTTTCAGTGTAGTCGGGGGAGAATGAGATCAGTTTCATTTTCTTATAGCTGAGGGTCGCTCCTTCGATACTGAATCTTGAACATATCCTTTTGTCTTTGTCGTTAGAATCCATGACTTGCCTTTTTTGTGAGTTTCAGATGTCCTCTGAATGATCCAATCGCCCCTAGAATAGTGAAATAATTTCTTAAAGTCAACATGAACATGCTGAC
>CBFDBS010000049.1:0-11130 GCA_965603105.1 uncultured bacterium | reverse complement strand
TTTCAGAAAGGCTAAATCTTACAATGTCGCTTCCTCCATCGCCCTGATTCACTTCTTATAAACCGAAGGGTCCCTTGATTTGTTGGTCAGTTATCACACTTTTTGTCTTAGAGCCAAGGAAAACTTGACCGAGTCCTCGATAAACGGCTATGCTTAAATTAGGAGGAGGTCGGCAGCCCAGGGATGAATGAGGGACGCTTCTCCATTTCGATTTTAGAGGAATAGACTTATGAAAAAGGGGCCAATTCTCCTGTCTGTGGATACGACGTCTCCATCGGGTTCGGTCGCTCTGCTTAATGACGGTTTTTTGCTCGCTGAGTTCAACAGTGATTCGGCTTCGACCTTTTCGGAGCGTTTGTTGGCGTCCATAGATTGTGTCTTAAAAACACAGAGTTTGACCGTTCAGGACATCGATGCCTTTGCTCTGGCTGTGGGACCCGGTTCGTTCACCGGAATCCGGATAGGAGTGAGCACGATCAAATCTCTGGCTGAGGCTTCGAAAAAATCCGTGGCGCCTGTTTCGAGTTTGGAAGCTTTGGCATTGAAGCTTCACCGGCAGGGCAACCGTCTCCTCTGCCCCTTGATCGATGCCAAGAAGGGAGAAGTGTATGCCGCCCTGTATGAAGCCAAAGCCGGACGTGTTGAGGAGATTGTTCCCCAGGGCGCCTATGCTCCCGACCGCTTTTTGTCCCTGCTTCCTTCCCGCAGGAAAATATCCTTCATTGGAAATGGGGTGAGCCCTTACCGGAAAATGATACTCGATTTTTTCAGAGACAGGGCCCATTTGCCTGCCCGCTCCCTGTTTATCGCCTATGAGGTTGGCCAAATCGGAACCGCAAAAATCAAGCAGAACGAGGGGATCCGAGGAAGGCAGATTGAACCGCTGTATTTCCGCAGATCTCAGGCGGAGGAAAGAAATAATTAAACCAGAAATTCTTTCGGAACTCTACTTGTTGAGGAGGATGGAAGAGAAAGATTTAGCAGTTGTCCATGAGATAGAAAATCTTTCCTTTCCCACTCCCTGGAACATCATGACTTTTGTGGGAGAAATCGCCAATCCACCGATCTCCATCCCCTGTGTGCTTGTCTTTTTACCCGAAGACCGTGTGATCGGGTATATCATTCTGTGGCACCTCATGGAAGAGGTCCAGATCAGCAATTTCGCCATTCACCCGGATTTCAGAAGAAAGGGATTGGGAGAGTCAGTCTTGTATCATGTGTTGAAGACGATCAAGAAAGAGGGGGCATGTGATATCTTTCTCGAAGTCAGACCTTCCAATCGTGCCGCTCGCTCTCTCTATAAAAAATTGGGATTCCGCCCTTTAGGAGTGCGGAAAAAATATTATCGATCTCCTGACGAGGATGCCCTGATTATGGGGCTGACTTTCGATCAATAAATAACTTTGATCAGGCAAAGACCGCAGCCCGGTGCTGTCGGGCTCGAAAGGGTTCTTTTTTTCTGTTTGTAGAGATCTTCAATATGTTCCGGTAGGATTTTTCTCTTGCCGACCTCGAGGAGAGTGCCGACGATGCTCCGGACCATGTAGCGCAAAAATCCGTTTGCCTGGACCGTATACATGATCTCCTGACCCTTTTGCCTCAGTTCGGACTTGGTGATTGTCCGGACGGGATTCAAAAACCTGTTGGACGAAAAGGCTGAGAAGTCTGCTTCCCGGACAAACTGGGCGGCGGCATCTCTCATCCTCTCGATATCCAGAGGGCCTGGCCAATGAAGAGCGTAGCGGATAACGAAGGGGCTTATGGCCGGAGCATTCACAATCCGGTATCGGTAGACCTTTGATTTTGCAGATTTTCTGGCATGAAAAGAGCTTGAGACTCGGCTGAGAGCGGTTAACCGGATGTCTCTTGGGAGATGGCCGTTGAAGGCTCGCAGAAATTCTTTGTCGGTGAGGCGGCTGTCCACTTTGAAATGGGCGACCTGACCCAGGGCATGCACGCCGGCATCGGTTCTTCCGGCGCCGATGACCGGGAGGCGTTCGGATGTGATTTGAAACAGAGCCTCCTCCAGAAAATACTGAATGGTCTTTTTATCGGGCTGCCGCTGCCAACCGAAGTAATCCGTGCCGTCGTAGCTGATTTTAATCCGGTATGTCTGCGGCATTTCTTTAAATCGCCTTTTTTTCCTTTTGAGTGACTTTGCTTTTTAATGGGAAAAAGCCAGTTGGACGGCCTCCTCCGGAGTCGAAGCCGGTTTTACCCCGGCCACATCCCAGGTCCCCAATCCGATGACTTTCTTTCCGTAAATCAGACCGTATGCGATTTCGGATAGCGTGCCGTACTGGCCGTCGACAGCGATTAGAACATCCGAATTGAGGACAACCAGTGAGTTCCGGGTGTAGCCCAAGCCCGTAGCCACGGCCACATCGATATAGGGATTGGCGTCTTGGGCGCTTTGGCCGGGCAGGATGCCGATCGTGAAGCCGCCGGCCTCTTTTGCTCCTCTGGCCGCAGATTCCATCACACCTCCCAGTCCGCCGCAGACGAGGACTCCCCCCCGGGCTGCGATCAATTCTCCGATTTTTGAGGCGGCCTGACGCCACTGCCCTTCAGGTTGGGCCCCGCCTATGACACCGATTCTAATCCGTTTATTCACATCCATGGATGGTTCCTTTCTCTGTGAAACAGAGCTTTTGAACTCGTTTCATCCTGCACTCATAAGAATCATATAATAGACTTTCCAAAAGTTCAATTTGAATGGGGAGGTCAGCATTTCTAAAACCGTGAAGTGAAGGAGTCTTTTTCATGGGTCCTGTCCCGGCTCCCCCTCCATCCTCCTCCGTCCGGGTGGAGGGCCTCCTCCGCCGGCCACCCATTCAAAAGGTTCATATCCCAGTTTTGGAGATGCTGGAGATGGGGATGGGCGGTGTGTTCTGTTACCTTGCTTTGTGTCTTTTTTTACCATACAATGCCCGAGTGGAGAAGCATTTATGCGTCAGATATCCGCTCTCTTTTTTCTGTGTGTTCTTCTGTTTTTCACGCCGTTTTGCCGACAAAGCAATCCCTCGGGATTTCAGGTCGAGCGCCTGATCGATTCTTTTAATGAGGAGAGCGTTGAACGGTCTCCTTTTATACACCTTCCCGAGAGAGTCGAAAATATCAAGGATTTTTTTCCTGTCAAATCTTTTCCTCTTGATGAAATGGGAGTGGGTGTCAATCCCTTCCTCTTGAAAAGGAAAATCAAGGTTGGCAGAGAGTTTTTGAACTCTCTTTATGCTCCTCCGGAGAGCCGTTATGATTTCCAGTTTGAAGTCACGGATTCCTCGACTCTGGAATTTGGAGTCGGAGTCATCCGGGATGAAAATTTCCAAAAAATAAAAAAAAACGAGCTCAGCGAAGCAGACGTTCCGACTGAGGTTCAATTTACTATTCTCCTCGAGTCTTCTGGAGAACGGAGAACTCTTTTCCAAGAGAGCCTGGATCTCCCTTCATTGGAAGAAGGACATGCTTTTCTGCTCAGATCTCTCGACCTTTCCTCTTACAAGGGGAAGGTTCGCCTGTCCTTGATTACGACTGGTGAAGGCAATTCCTTTTCTTTCTGGTTCAATCCCGTCCTCTATCCCAAGGGAAAAAACAGGCGTCAGGTTATCCTCATTTCAGTCGATACGTTGCGTGCCGATCATCTCAGTTGTTACGGCTACGAGAGACCTACGAGCCCGTATCTTGATGCCCTTGCCAAAGAGAGCGCTCTTTTCGTCAATGTTTATGCCCCCTCTCCATGGACTCTTCCTTCCCATGTTTCGATGCTGACGGGGCTCAACACTGTTCGCCATCAAGTCAATCGCGAAGACCAGCGGATGAGTCCCGACTTGATGACTCTGGCTGAACTCTTGAAGACGAACAATTTCTTCTGTTCGGCCTTCACGGGCGGCGGTTTTGTAAGCTCCGCTTTCGGCTTTGCCGACGGTTTCGACTCCTACTATGAGCGTGTGGATGAGATTTCCCTGGACCATGCGGCTGAACTCTGTTTCAGGGATGTGGCCCGCTGGATCGAGTTCAATAAGGACCGAGATTTTTTTCTTTTTATCCATACATACCAACCCCATGATCCGTACGTTTCACCTTTGCCTTACAAGACTCGGTTTTTATCGGAGCAGGCCAAGTGGGCCCATCTCAATCTGATGGGATATCTGGGTGGAAAAAGTGGTATCTTCAAACCTCTCCCTCAGGAGGAACGGCAGAACATTATCGATCTGTATGATGGAGAGATCCTCTATACTGATGAAGGCCTCATTGGGCCGCTCGTGGCCACACTCAAGGAATTGTCGCTCTTCGATCAGACAATGATTGTTTTTACAAGTGATCATGGGGAGGAATTTTTCGACCACGGCGGTTGGGGACATGGCCACAGCCTCTATGACGAATCGCTGAAGGTTCCCTTATTGATCAAATTTCCTGACAAAAAATTCAAAGGGCGGAGGATTGAAAATATTGTCTCTTTGGTCGATATCGTACCAACGGTTCTGGATGAATTGAGGATCGGCTGGTCCAAATCCAATATTGACGGGAGAAGTCTTGTGCCTTTATTGAAAGGAAAGGAAAAAGATCACAGAACTTTTCTCTCTGATGTTGGAGAAAACATCTTGAATCTTCATCTTCCCCGGAAAATGGCCATGAATGAGGGGACGTTCAAATTCATTCTCAACAAAAATCTCAGCCAGGAAGAAAAGGACTTCTTTCAATTCCCTCCTGTCCCGGTCAAAATGCTGGAACTGTTCGATCTGTCCACGGATCCCTCGGAAAGAAACAGCATCGTTGAAAAAGAAGCCCGGCTGGCCCAACGTTTCCTCAGACAGCTTGAGGCAGTCTCTGCCCGCGTCAAAGGTCAAATCCGGGAGACAGCGGTCATCGATAAGGAATTGGAACAGCAACTTCGGGCTTTAGGATACATCAAATGAATCGTGGTGATGGTGGTGATAAAATGAAGAATTTTTTAGAAATCAAATGCTTGAGCCAAGAGGAACAGAACAAGATCCAAGAAGATATTCGAGAGAGAATCGCCGATAAAATAAAGGAGGGCGTTTTTTCGGAAAGAGAAATCAAGGAGATCGAGAACATGAGACTTCATCCTCTTCCCGACATACAAGATGTCCAGAGCGTTTTCGAAGATTTTCTCTTCAGGAAAAAGGGATTCTAGCGGTGGACATCCAGGCAAAAAAAGGAGCCTTTTATGAGCAAAGACAAAAATAAGAAGGACGTTCAATCCGGTCTGGAGGATATCCACATCGATTACGAAAACATCTCAGTGGAGGATATCATGGAACAGATTAAAAAAAAGATAGCCGGCCGCCCCAAAGACCTGGAGTCGGAGTCGGAACCGGCGAGCGGTCTTCAGCCGTTTCCCTCCTCGGGAGGGGATGAATCCGGAGAGGCCTTTCCGCCTCCGTCCCGAATGAAGACTCTTCTGTTGAAGCTGACAAAGCCCTTTTCTCCCGTTGTTAAATTTCTCATCCTGCCAGTCTACCAGGAGTTGAGAGAAACGGTCATTACCTTGGACAAGACAAACAAAAGGCTGGATCAGATGGGACAGACAGTCAATGATATCAACACCCATTCTCTGACAACGAGTCAGAAATTGGATCAAGACATGCCTTTCTTAAAGGAATACACGCGTCTCCTCTACAATCTGGCCCATAATACGGTTATCGAGATGACGAAGCTCAAGATCGAGGAAGAGAACATTAAAATCAGAATCCGGATTCTAGAGAAGGATTTTGAAAATTTGAAAAGCAGAGGAAAAGCTTTGGAGTCCCGGATTATATCGTGAAACTCGCTTTTGTCGTCCAGCGCTACGGCCTTGAAATCAACGGAGGCGCAGAATTGCACTGCCGCTGGGTTGCCGAACACATGAAAAAATACTGTGATGTCGAAGTACTGACCACACGGGCCTTCGATTATGTCACCTGGAATGATCACTATTCTCAAGGAGAGGAGGAAATAAACGGAATTCCCGTCAAGCGCTTTTCTGTCAACCGGCCCAGAAATCCGGAGAGATTTGGACATATCCAAGACATCATTTTGGAGAATGAGCACACGGAGGCTGATGAGCTCAAATGGTTGGAAGAGGAAGGGCCGCTCTGCCCAACTCTCATCCAGTATCTTAGAGACCATGAAAACGCCTATGATTTTTTCATTTTTTTCAGCTACAGATATTACCATTCCTTTTGGGGGATTGACGCCGTTCCCCATAAAAGTGTCCTCGTGCCCACAGCTGAGCACGATGCGGTCATTCATCTCAAGATTTTTAAAGACATGTTCAGGAAACCCCGGGCTTTCATCTACAATTCAGTGGAAGAACGGGCGTTGATCAACACCCTCTCCCGAAATGAAGAAATCTCCGGAGATACGGTGGGAGTGGGGATTGATCTTCCCCGGGAATTTTTTCCTCAAAAATTCAGAGAAATCCATGGGATTGAAGGGCCTTACGTGGTTTATATAGGACGGATTGATGAAAACAAAGGCTGCAGCGAACTTTTTGATTTTTTCCTCCGGTTCAAGGAAAGATCGGCATCGGACGTCAAACTGGTTCTTGTCGGCCACTCCAAAATCAAGATTCCGTCTCATCCGGATATCCGCTACCTAGGCTTCAGGCCGGAGGAGGAAAAATTCTCGGCCATCAAAGGGGCCGAACTCTTGATCATGCCTTCTTTTTTTGAGAGCCTGTCCATGGTCATGCTCGAAGCGTGGGCCCTGGGAATTCCCGTCCTCGCTAACTCCCGATGTGAAGTTCTTAAAGGACAGTGTTTGAGAAGCAATGCCGGGCTTTTTTATGATGACGACGAGAGTTTCATCCAGGCCTTGAATCTTCTGCTTGGATCGCCCGGTCTGAGAAAGAGTCTTGGGGAAAATGGAAAGGAGTTTTTCCGGTGCAACTACACTTGGGAAGTCATCGAGAATAAATATCTGAATCTTTTAGGGAAAATAGGCGGCAAGACGGAATGAAAATTCATCAATTCGCCACCTCCCTCACTTACGGCGATGCCATTTCCGACGAAATGCTCGAGATCCAGAGCATACTCAGGGAAAAAGGCCATGAATCCGAAATCTTTGTCCGGTTCTTCGAACCCCGGATGGCCAGATTCATGCGGGATTTCAAAGAGTATAGAAAATTGAGCTCTCCCGACAATGTGGTCATTTTTCATTTTTCCATCGGTTCGCCCGTCTCGAAGATGATTTTCAGAATACCCGATAGGAAGATCATGATCTATCACAATATAACGCCCTATGATTTCTTTTTGGACACCCACCGGATTCTGGCCAAGGAGTGCTACAAGGGCCGCTTGGAGATCAAGCTTTTTATCGAGAAAGTCGATCTCGCTCTCGGGGATTCTGAATTCAACCGGAAAGAGCTGGAGGATGTCGGATATCCAAACACAGGAGTTCTTCCCCTAGTCTTGAATTTTTCGAAATTTGACACAGAGGACGATCCCCTCGTGCACCAGATCTTTGAGAACGGGAAAAAGACAGTGCTTTTTGTAGGAAGAGTCATTCCCAATAAAAAATTCGAAGATGTGATCAAGGCATTTGCCCTCTATCAGAAATATTTCAGACCCGAATCCCAGTTGATACTGGCCGGAGATTACCGGGGGATGGAGTGTTATCATGGAGCTCTTTTGGATCTTGTGGACAGACTCGGAGTGAAAGATGTGCATTTTACCGGGCATATCCGCTTTCCGTCTCTGGCGGCCTTTTTCAAAATCAGTGATGTCTATTTGAGCATGAGTGAGCATGAAGGATTTGGTGTCCCTTTGCTGGAAGCCTTTTATAACCGGCTTCCTGTCGTGGCTTATGCCGCCAGTGCTGTGGAAGAGACGATGAATGGCGGGGGTGTTTTGTTTTTTAAAAAGAAATTTGAAATGGCGGCCGCAGCCCTGGACAGGCTGGATCACGACACGCGGTTGAGGAACGGCATCATCTTCTCTCAGCTCAAGGCGTTGGAAAAATACCGGAGAGAAACACAGGCCAAAATCCTAATGGACCATATCGAGAGAGTGATTAAAAAATGAGAATTGACCAGCTTCTCCCGGCCTTTCACCATGGGGATGCCATAGGGGATACGGCCCTGCATATGAAACGCTTCTTTTTGTCTCAGGGGTATCAGTCAGAAATCTACTGTCTGACAAGGGACGAGGAACTTGCCGAAGATTGCCGTCTATTCGACGAGTTTCCGGAACCATCCTCTACGGATATCACAATCTTTCACTTCGCGCTTCCGTCTCCCCTGACGCAGGCATACACCCGGCTTCCCAGCCGGAAAGCGCTAATCTATCACAACATCACACCCAGCGATTTTTTCGAGGAATTCAGCTCGGAAATGGCCCGCATAACAACTCTTGGACGTGATGAACTGAAGACTCTGGTTCCCTGTGTCAATCTGGCCCTGGCTGATTCGGAGTTCAACAGACAGGAGCTGGTGGAGATGGGATTTGTCCATTCCGACGTATTGCCTCTTTTTATTGATTTTGAAAAATATGAAAAACCGGAAGACCGCTTCACCTATGATTTCTATAAAGACGGAAGGACGAATATCCTGTTCACCGGCCGGATCGTCCCCAATAAAAGAATTGAAGATTTAATCAAAGTTGTCTTCTACTACAAAAAGTATATTTCTCCGCTTGTTCGACTGATTGTTGTCGGGAAAACAACATCCCTTCCGAAATATTACCAGGGCCTTGTCCGGTTGGCCGATGAGTTTTATCTCAAACCCGAAGAGATCTGCTTCACCGGACACATCCCTGATGAAGAGATGTTTGCTCTTTACAAAGCTGCGGACGTCTTCCTTTCTTTAAGTGAGCATGAGGGATTTGGTCTGCCGCTCGTCGAAAGCCTCGTTTTCGATCTGCCGGTTTTCGCTTATGACTGCACAGCCGTACCGTACACTCTCGATGGAGCGGGTGTCCTGATCAAGGACAAGAGAGTGGAAAGCGTGGCAGAACTCATCGATCGAATTGTCCACGATTCTGAACTCCGGGCCAGAATCGTTAGCGGACAACGACAGAGGCTTCTAAGGTTCAGAGATAGGCAGTCGACTGAATTTCTGTTGAGCACTCTGAAAGGAGTCCTCAAATGAAAGTGGCCTTTGTCATTCAGAGGTACGGTAAAGAGGTCGTGGGGGGATCTGAGCTTGAATGCCGTCTGGTGGCCGAGCATTTGGTTCGAAAAGGATTTGAGTGCACGGTTTTCACGACCGCCGCCAAAGATTATATCACCTGGAGAAACGAATACAATCCTGGAGAAACGATCCTCAACGGCGTTTCCATCAAACGGTTCCAGGTCAAAAAGGAGAGGAATATCGAGACATTCAACTCCTTTTCGGACAGGATTTTTTCCCAATCACACACTCGTGATGAAGAACTGGAGTGGATGAGGCAGCAGGGGCCGGAGTGCCCCGGACTCATCGAAGCCCTGGAGAGGGAACAGCAGAAGCATGACATCTTCATCTTTTTTACCTACCTGTATTACACGACTTACTGGGGATTGAAGAAGATCAAGGGCAGGAAAGCCCTCGTCCCCACAGCTCATGATGAGCCGGCATTGTATTTGGAAATCATGAAAGAGGTTTTTGCTGCACCGGAGGCCTTCGTCTTTAACACCGAGGCGGAAAAAGCGATTGTCGGCCGTCAATTTCCCCTAGAAAACAGATATCAATCGACCATCGGGATCGGTCTGGATATTCCGGAGATTAAAGATCCGTCTTCCGTTCTTCAAAAATTCTCCCTGACAAAGCCTTTCCTTCTTTATGCGGGACGGATTGAAAAAGGGAAAGGGTGTGAAGAGCTTATCCGCTATTTCCTTCGCTACAGTCAAAAAAATAAAGAACTCAGCTTGGTTCTTATCGGCAAGCTGTTGATGGAGCTTCCCCGGCATCCTCAATTAAGATATCTGGGTTTTGTTTCCAACGCGGACAAGACCGCCGCTATGGCCTCTGCAGCAGTCACGGTTCATCCTTCCTATCTTGAAAGCCTCTGTATCGCGGCCCTCGAGTCTATGGCTGTTGGGACTCCTATCCTTGTTCAAGAGCGGACTGCCCCTCTTCAACACCATTCTCTGAACGGAAAGGGAGGATTGACCTTTTCCAATTACGATGAATTTGTAGCGGCTCTGGACCTGCTCCTCTCTGATGCACGGTTGAGAAGAGTGTTGGGAATCAACGGGCGGAGTTATGTTCGAGACAATTATTCGTGGCCTATGATTATCGAGAAATATGAGAGGATGTTCGAGCATCTCAAGAGCTAATAACGTGAGGTGGTCCAGACCTATTGCTTTTTGTTGAGATCGCCGGGGGGATTTCTTATGAAATTTGAATAACAATGTGAGGAGGATGGAAACACAGAAAAAAAGAGATCTATCATTTCTTTAAAGCTTTTCGTAGCCAAAACGACTAAATTTATCTATAATGTTATTTTCTGTCCGAATAAAGGGATGATTATATAGAAATGGCATTCATCAACTATCCAGGAAAAAAAATAGCGGTTAAAATTGTTTATTATGGCCCCGGATTGAGCGGGAAAACGACAAACCTCAAGTACATTTTCTCCAAGATCGATCCCCGTTCCAGGGGAGATTTCATCTGCCTAGAAACAGATGCCGAAAGGACGTACTTTTTTGATCTGCTGCCTATCAAGGCAGGATTGGTCAGGGATTTTCAAGTCCAATTCTCGCTTATGACGGTTCCCGGTCAGGTGTTTTACGAGGCGTCGCGCAGGAGTGCTTTAAAAGGTGTGGATGGGATTGTCTTTGTCGCCGATTCACAGGTCCCCCTTCTGGACTCGAATCTTGAGAGCTTCGATGGGATGCGCAAGAATCTGCTCAGCTATGACATCGATTTGCCCACGCTGCCTCTTGTTTTTCAGTACAATAAAAGAGACCTGGATAACCTGATTCCCATCGAAACCTTCAATAATCTTCTGAACCCGGACAAGCGTCCTTTTATCGAAGCTTCAGCCATCAATGGAGAGGGGGTGTTCGAGACGCTGAGGGACATCGCTAAGGTTACCATTCCGACCGTTAAAAAAAAGGTGTTTGGAGATGATTCCGTCAAAGGCGACACCAAAAAGATGGAACTCAGCTTCGAAACCGAAGAGAATCCAAATCCTGTTGAAGTCACCAAAG